>NZ_JBHSQK010000108.1:0-89464 GCF_042658055.1 Pseudonocardia lutea | reverse complement strand
GTCGACCGTCCCGGCGGGCAGGCCGAGGACCGGGGCCAGGCCGTGGAGGGTCCCGGCGAGCGCGGCGGCGCAGGCCAGCACGGCCGCCGCGACGGTCACCGCGGGCCGGGTGGCGGGCGAGCGCCGGCGCACCGCCACCACCAGCAGCGCGACGACGGCGAGCTGCCCCACCACCGCCACGAGCGGCCACAGCCCGGCCGCGCCGCCGAGGTCGAGCGCCATCGGCAGGGGTCCGACGAGGACGGCACCGCCGACGGCCGCCGCGATCCGGCCCGCACGCCGGCTGCCCGAGGCCCGTCCGGCGACGGCGATCATCACGGCAGCCACGATCCCGCCGGCGAACACGAGCACGGAGGCCAGCCGCGCGGCCGGCAGCCCCGCGGCGTCGACGGCCCGGACGGTGGCCCATGCCACGCCGCCGACCAGGGCGAGCAGGCCGCACTCGACCGCGAAGGCCCGCGCCGCGACCGGGCGCACACGGAAGGCATCGGGCCGGACGGGCCGGGGCGCACCGGACGCGGCCCCGCGGCGGCGCCGGCCCGTGGGCCACGCGTCGGGGGCGGGCCGCGCGGTGGGGGCGTCCACGCGGCTCCGGGTGCTGGAAGTCACCGGTACCTCGGTCGTTCGACGGGCGGCCGGGCGCGGGGAGCGGGCGAGGCCGGGAGCGTCGGCTCCGCTCCCCTGTCGGCACTCCACCACCGGCCGTTACGCAGAACGCACACTAGCTGCCGCAGAGTGGCCACTCGCCGTAACCCTCCCGACCATCCGGCCGGTACGGACGGCGGCCGGAAGGAGCAGCGACCCGGGTCAGGTCCGGGCGGGCAGGGCGGCCAGGGCCGTCGCGACCTCCGCGGCGAGCGCCGCGTGGCCCGCGCGCAGTGTGGCCCGGTCGGCGCGGACCTCGACGATCCGCAGCCCCGGACCGGCCGGCAGGACCGCGTCGAGCAGCGCCGACGGCGCGGTGACCAGCACGTGCGCGGCACCGAGGCCGGTCGCGACCGCGGCCAGATCGGCGCGGTGCGGGGTGCCGAACACCCGCTCGAACGAGGCCGCGTGCATGGGCGCGCCCTGCTCGAGCAGCCCGAAGATCCCGCCGCCGGAGTCGTTGAGCACCACGATCGACAGCGCCGGCCGCGGCTCGTCCGGGCCGATCAGCAGGCCGGTGGTGTCGTGCAGCAGGGTCAGGTCGCCGACCAGCGCCACGGTCGGCCCGGGATGGGTCAGGGCGGCGCCGACGGCCGTCGACACCGTCCCGTCGATCCCCGCGACCCCGCGGTTGGACAGCACGGAGAGCCCGGGCCGCGGGATCGCGGCGAGCGCGACGTCCCGGACGGGGTTGGACGAGCCGAGCAGGAGCCGGGCCCCGTCCGGCAGCCCGGCGACCAGGTCGCGCGCCAGCGCCAGCCCGCGCGGTCCCTCCGGCAGGGCCCGGTCGAGCGCGGCCGACGCGGCCTCGTCGGCCTCCTGCCAGCGCTGCACCCAGGCCCGCGGCGGGGCGAGCGCGGGCACGTCGCCCACCGCGCGCACCGTGCCGGCGACGTCCGTCCACGGCATGCCGTGCGGATCGGCGGCGGCGTAGACCTGCAGGTCCGGAGCGGCGAGCAGGCGTGCGACCGCGCGGTGCAGCGTCGGCCGCCCGACGACGAGCACCTGGGTCGGCCGCGGCGGGCCGCCGGGCGCCCCGAGCAGCCAGGGCCCGCTGCGCAGGGCGTGCGGCCACAGCGGCGACGTCGGCTCGGCCACCAGCGGGGCCCCGCCGAGCAGCGCCGGGTCGATGCCGGCCCCACCGCCCGCGACGACGAGTGTCGGCGCCCGCGGGTCCAGCGGCAGGGTGGGCGCGCTGCGGCGCACCGGCGGGACCACGGTCCAGGGCGCGCCGTCCGGCCGGCCGGGCGGGACCTGGTCGGCCGGGTCGGGGACGAGCGGCTCGGCGAACGGGATGTTCAGGTGGACCGGACCCGGCGGTTCGCCGAGCGCGCCGGTCGCCGCGGCCACGATTCGGTCGACGGCGGCGCGCCACCGGCCGGGCTCCCCGGGCGCGAGCCGGGCGACGGCCAGGGTGCCCGCCCGCCGGACGGCCCCGCCGAAGACGCCCTGCTGCTCGATCGTCTGGCTGGCGCCCGTGCCCACCAGCTCGGGCGGCCGGTCGGCGGTGAGCGCGAGCAGGGGCACGCCGGAGTGCGAGGCCTCCAGCACCGCCGGGTGCAGGTTCGCGACGGCCGTGCCCGACGTCGTCACCACCGGGACCGGCCGGCCGGACCCGAGGGCCAGGCCGAGCGCGAGGAAGCCGCCGGTGCGCTCGTCGATCCGCACGTGCAGGCGCAGCCGACCGGCGGCGTCGGCCGCGTGCAGGGCGAAGGCGAGCGGCGCGTTGCGCGACCCCGGGCACAGGACCGCGTCCGTGACGCCGAGGCGCACGAGCTCGTCCACGACCACGCCGGCCTGGACGGGCCCAGCCGCGGAGCCGTTCGTCGGTGCCGGGTTCACGTTCCCGACCCTATGTCGCCACCGGCCGGTCCCGCCGTGCTCCGCTGCTCACACCCCACCGTCAGAGGGCGAACAGCTCGAACCCGACGGCCAGCGACGCCCCCGGGAGCTGCTCAGCCACGACCGTCGCCTGCGACCGCAGGAAGGTCTCCGGGTCCGCCATGTCCCCGCCGAGGGCCGCCAGGTAGGCCCGGTGGGCCGAGAGCGAGGCGACGGCCCGGTCGAAGGTCGGGCCGATGTCCACGGCGTGCGTGGGCAGCGGCGACCCGGTGACGGCGAGGTACCGCACCCCCGTCCACGGCTCGCCCCCCGCGCCCGGGAACACCCAGCGGTTGCCGGCGTCGCGGCAGGCGTCGAGGACGGCCCGGCCGGTGTGGACGTGGTCGGCCATGTTGAGCGCCCCGCTCGGCCAGCGGTCGGCGAAGTTCCCGGTGACGACCAGGTCGGGCCGGCGCCGGCGGATCACCGCGGCGATGTCGCGGCGCAGCGGGAGCCCGTACTCGATCACGCCGTCCGAGTGGTCGAGGAAGTCCACCTCGGTGACCCCGACGGCGGCGCACGCGGCGCGCTGCTCCCCCTCCCGCAGGGGGCCCGCCTCGGTCGGCGGCAGCGAGTCGATGCCCGCCTCACCCCGGGTGACCAGCAGGTACGCCACCTCCTTGCCGGCGTCCCGCCAGCGGGCGACGGCGCCGGAGCCGCCGTACTCCATGTCGTCGGGATGGGCGACCACGACGAGGGCGCGCGACCAGTCGTCGGGAAAGGGCTGGAGCGTCATGGGGACATGGTCCCCGTACCCTCGCAGGTGTCATGAGCGCGACCCTCCGGGCCACGGGCCTCTCCGCCGGGCACGGTGCCCGCGTCCTGTTCAGCGGGCTGGACCTGGTGGTCGCGCCCGGCGACGTCGTCGGGCTGGTGGGCGTCAACGGCGCCGGCAAGTCCACGCTGCTGCGGCTGCTCGCCGGCGAGCAGACGCCGGAGGCGGGCGGGATCGCGGTCAGCCCGCCCGACGCCACAGTCGGGCACCTGCCCCAGGAGCCCGAGCGCCGGCCGGGCGAGACCGTGGCGCAGTACCTCGCCCGCCGGACCGGCGTGGCGGCCGCGCAGGCCGCCATGGACGTCGCCGCCGAGGAGCTGGGCGCCGGCTCGGACGCCGCCGCGGACACCTACTCGGCCGCCCTGGACCGCTGGCTCGCCCTCGGCGGCGCCGACCTCGAGGACCGGGCCGGCGAGGTGGCGGCCGAGGTCGGCCTCGGCGTCCCGCTCGACACGCCGATGACCGCGCTCTCCGGGGGCCAGGCCGCGCGCGCCGGGCTCGCCGCCCTGCTGCTCTCCCGCTACGACGTGCTGCTGCTCGACGAGCCCACCAACGATCTCGACCTCGACGGCCTGGAGCGGCTGGAGAAGTTCGTCCAGGGCCTTGCCCAGAATCATCAGGGGAGTCCCGCCGTGATCGTCTCCCACGACCGCGAGTTCCTGGCCCGCACGGTGAACCGGATCGTGGAGCTGGACCTGCACCAGCGCCGGATCGGGGTCTACGACGGCGGCTACGACAGCTACCTCGTCGAGCGCGAGATCGCCCGCCGGCACGCCCGCGAGGCCTACGAGGAGTACGACGACAGGCTCTCGTCGCTGAAGGACCGCGCGCAGATGCAGCGCAACTGGATGGCCCAGGGCGTGCGCAACGCGCGGCGGAAGTCGAAGGACAACGACAAGAACGTCAAGGCCAAGCGCGCGGAGACCAGCGAGAAGCAGGCCTCGAAGGCCCGGCAGACCCAGCGCGCGATCGAGCGGCTCGAGGTCGTCGAGGAGCCCCGCAAGGAATGGGAGCTGCGGATGACGATCGCCGCCGCCCCGCGGTCCGGCGCCGTCGCCGCCCGGCTCGACGGCGCCGTCGTCCGGCGCGGCGGGTTCGTGCTCGGCCCGGTCACGGCGCAGGTCGACCGGGCGGACCGGGTGATCGTCACCGGGGCGAACGGCGCCGGGAAGTCGACCCTGCTCGGTGCGCTGCTCGGCCGGATCCCGGTCGACGAGGGCTCGGCAGGGCTCGGCGCGGGCGTCGTCGTCGGCGAGATCGACCAGGCCCGCGGGCTCTTCCTCGGCGACGAGCCGCTGGTCACCGCGTTCGGCCGGGCGGTGCCGGACTGGCCCGAGTCCGAGGTGCGCACGCTGCTGGCCAAGTTCGGGCTGACGAGGGAGCACGTGCCGCGGCCCGCCGCGTCGCTGTCCCCCGGCGAGCGCACCCGGGCGGCGCTGGCCCTGCTGCAGGCCCGCGAGGTGAACCTGCTGGTGCTCGACGAGCCCACCAACCACCTCGACCTACCCGCGATCGAGCAGCTCGAGCAGGCCCTCGACGCCTTCCCTGGCACGGTCCTGCTGGTCACGCACGACCGCCGGATGCTGGACACGGTCCGCGCCACCCGCCGGTGGCACGTCGACGCGGGCCGCCTGACCGAGGACTGAGCCCCTGCGCGGCCGCGCAGGGTCCACCCTTGCGCAATGTGTCAGTCATCGCTAACGTTAGTGACAACGCACGGAAGCCGTCTCGGGAGGACGTCATGGGAAACCCCGTCGCGATGTTCGAGATCGTCAGCACCGACCCCGAGCGTCTGGGTCGCTTCTACGGCGAGCTGTTCGGCTGGAGCGTCGACGCCGACCCGGCCTGGGGCGGGTACGGGCTCGTCGACACGCACGCGGAGCCCGGCGGCCCGCTGATCGGCGGGATCGGGCCCTCGTACCAACCGGGCGACACGGGCGTGAAGTTCTACGTCGGGGTCGACGACCTCGGCGCCTGGCTGGGCAAGGCCGAGGGCCTCGGGGCCACCCGGCTGGTGGAGCCCACCGACCTGCCCGAGGGCTTCGGCTCCTTCGCACTGTTCGCCGACCCGGACGGCAACACCGTGGGGTTGTGGGCGACCGCGGGGGGATCGTGACCTCTCCCGCACCGCTCGACGACCGGGTCGGGGCGATGCTCCGGGCCCTCGCCGAACCACGCCGCCGGGCGATCCTGCGGCTGGTCGCGGGCACCGAGCGTGCGGCGGGTGAGATCGCCGCGGAGTTCGAGGTGTCCCGCACGGCCGTCAGCCAGCACCTCACGGTGCTGAAGGAGAGCGGCCTGATCGCGGAACGCCGCGAGGGCACCCGCCGGCTGTACCGTGCCCGCCGGGAGGCGGTCCGCGAGCTGCAGGCGGCCCTCGACGGCATCTGGTCCGACGCGCTCGACCGGGCGCGCGCCCTCGTGGAGGAGGACGAGTCGTGAGCACCGAGACCCACGGCGAGGTGGTGGACCTCGCCCGCCCGCCGATCCACCAATCGACGACCGTGGCCGCGCCCCGCGAACGCACCTTCCGCGTGTTCGTGGACCGCCTGGCCGACTGGTGGCCGCTCGACCCCTTCTCCCTCGGCGGGAGCAGCCGGATCGCCGCCGTGACCGTGGACCGGCGGGTGGGCGGCACGGTCACCGAGCACTGGCACGACGGCAGCTGCCACGCCTGGGGCACGCTGCTGGCCTGGGACCCGCCGGTCGGGCTGACCATGACGTGGAACGTCACGGGCACCCCGACCGAGGTCGAGCTGCGGTTCGTCGCCCTGAACGAGGCCACCACCCGGGTGGACCTCGAGCACCGCGGCTGGGACCGGCTCCCGCCCGAGGAGCTGCGGGCCGCCTGCGCGCTGCCCGGCGGCTACTCCGGCGGTGCCTTCGAGCGCGGCTGGGCGACGATCCTCGGCGCCTTCGCCGACGCCGTCCGGGAGGACGTCCGATGAACTGGTTCCTCTACCGGCTCCTGCCGCCGCGCCCAAACTTCGCGACGACGATGGACGAGCGCGAGAGCGCCGCCATGGCGGAGCACGCGCAGTACTGGCGGGGCCAGCTCGAGGCCGGCCGGACGATCGTGTTCGGCCCGGTCGTCGATCCCGCCGGTGTCTGGGGCCTCGGCATCGTCAACGGCGAGTCGATCGACGACGTCAACGCCCTCGGCGAGAAGGACCCGGCCGTCGTCGCCGGGGTCGCCCGGTTCGAGGTCTGGCCGATGCTGTCCGCGGTCACCCGCTGAGCCGCGGGCACCCGTGGTCGCCGGGCCGAGGTCCGGGGACGACGGCGGGGCGGCCCCTCCGTGGGAGGGACCGCCCCGTGCGGACGTCGTGCGTCAGGCCTGCGGTGCCACGTCGGCCTGCGGGCCGATCGCGAAGCGCAGCTCCTCCTCGCCCTGCTCGTTCGTGAAGGGCTGCACGTCGAGGACCTTGTCGTCGAGCACCTCCGCCGCCATCGGCTCGAGGAAGACGTTGAGCCCCTCGCCGGTGAGCACGGTGTCGCTCTGGTCCGCCTGCGCCGCCAGCGAGAGCTCGAGGCCCTGTTCCGGGTCCGTGGCCGCGATCCGCAGCCCGCCGCCGTCCGGCAGCTCGGCGTCCGTGGTCAGGGTCTTGATGGCTTCTGCCGCGGTATCGGTGATTGCCAACATTCGGCCGACCGTACCGAGATCCCGCCGGCCGTGCAGGCCGGGCTCAGTTGAACTCGTCCGGGTGCGGGCCGAGGCGTGCGCCGGGGTCGCCCCGGTCGAGGCCGCTGACGGCCGCCACGTCGTCGTCGGCCAGCTCGAAGTCGAACACGTCGATGTTCTCCCGGATCCGCGAAGGCGTCACCGACTTGGGGAACACGATGTTTCCGAGCTGGACGTGCCAGCGGAGCACGATCTGGGCGGGGCTCCTGCCGTACTTCTCCGCCAGCGAGGTCACGAGCTCGTTCTTCAGCAGCGCGCCGCCCTGGCCGATCGGGCTCCAGGCCTCCGTCGCGATCGCGTGGTCGCGGTGGTACTGGCGCAGCTGGGGCTGGGTGAAGGTCGGGTGCAGCTCGATCTGGTTCACCGAGGGCACCGTGTCCGTCTCCGCGGCCAGCCGGTCCAAGTGCGGCACCTGGAAGTTCGAGACGCCGATGGAACGGACCTTCCCCGCGGCCTTCGCCTGCTCGAGCCCGCGCCAGGTCTCCACGTAGTCGTCGCGCTTCGGCAGCGGCCAGTGGATCAGGTAGAGGTCGACGTGGTCGAGGCCGAGCTTCGTGAGGCTCTCCTCGAGCGCCTTCTGCGCCTCGTCGCGGCCGTGCCGGTTGTTGTTCAGCTTGGTCGTGACGAAGATCTCGTCGCGGGAGAGCCCGGACTCGGCGATGGCCTGCCCGACCCCCTCCTCGTTGCCGTACATCTGAGCGGTGTCGATGTGGCGGTAGCCCGCGTCGAACGCCTGCTTCACGGCGTCGACCGTCGCCTGCCCCGGGTCGACCTGGAAGACGCCGAAGCCGAACTGCGGGATCCGGACACCGTCGTTGAGCGTGATCGTCGGAACCATGTCCGAAGTGATACCGCGCGCGCGGACGGGTCAATCGCGGGACATCTCACGCGCGGACCGGGAATCACCGACGGCCTCGGGGGAAGGCGGCGCGACGGAGGTGCGTCGCGCGGCGGCCAGCCCCCACAGCGCCAGCGCGACCACGACCAGCACCTCGGTGAGTGCCAGCCCGCGCTCGACCAGGCCCAGCGGGACGGCCCGCCACCACGAGACGCCGGTGAACGGGCGCTGGGCGAACCCGACGAGGATCGGGGCGAACCACAGCAACGACGCGACGGCGAGCCACCGGGACCAGGCGGCGTGCCGCGCCCCGGGTCGCGGCTCCGGCCCGGTCCCGGCGGCCCTCCTGTGCCGGCGGGCGAGGAGGATCGCCGCGATCGGCAGGGCGAGGAAGGCCACGAGGCTGGCGTAGCGGTGGATGGTGCCCCCGACGCTGGGCCCGACGGCCCAGTTCGTCTTCTCGAACATCACGACCGCGCCGAGCCCCGACGCCGCCAGCACCAGGCCCGCCGAGGCGCCCGACACCGCCCGGACCAGCCCGGCCCGCACCAGGGCGACCAGCGCGCACATGACCGCGGCGGCGAAGGCCAGCACGCCCGTGTCGAAGACCGGCTTCACGCCCGCGAGCAGGCCGTACTCGCTGATGGTGCGGCGGATCGGGTCGACCCGGCCGACCGTGAGCGTCAGCCCCAGGACGAGCACGACGGCGATCCCGGACCCGGCCAGACCGGCCAGCGCGAACCCGCGCCCCACGGTGTCCCTGCCCGCCGCGGTGTCGCGCTCCACGTGTCCGGCCTCCCGGTGCTCGGGTCGAGGGTCGAGGGTCGACCGCTCAACGATCCGTCCCGTCTGTCGGGTTCCCGCCCGCGGCGGGGTTCCCGCGGGGTGTGGGTCACACCCCGCGGGCACCCCGCCGCCGCGGTCGACGCACCGCGTGCAGCAGGCCGAGCCGCCGGGTGGCGCGGGTCATCGCGACGTAGAGGTCGGCGGGATTGTGCGCCCGGATCCGCTCCGGGTCGACGATCACGACGACGTCGAACTCGAGACCCTTCGCCGACGTCGGGGTGTGCACCTCGGCGGGGAGCCCGGCGAGGCCCTCCCGGTCGGCGGCGATCACCGCCAGCGTCCCGCGGCCCAGCCGCGCCGCCTCCGCCTCGACGGCCTCGCGCGCCTCGGCGGCGAGGCCGGCGGCGGGCACCGTGCGCTGCCACGGCTCCTCGCCGGTCGCCCGTACCGACTCCGGCGGCCGCCGGTCCGGCGCGAAATCGGCCAGTACCGTGCCCGCCAGGGCCATGATCTCCGCGGGCGTGCGGTAGTTGACGGTGAGCGTCCGGTAGGTCCACCGGGACCCGAGGTGCGGGCCGAGCACGTCCGCCCACGCCTGGGCTCCGGCGGGGGCGCTGCGCTGCGCGAGATCGCCGACCGCGGTGATCGAGCGGGAGGGGCAGCGCCGCAGCAGGACGTGCCAGTCCATGGCCGAGAGCTCCTGCGCCTCGTCGACGACGAGGTGCCCGTACCGCCAGTCCCGGTCCGCGGCCGCCCGTTCGGCGACGCTCGCGAGGTGCTCGGGCACCTGCCGGGCCGCGAGCACGTCCGCGGTCACGAAGTCGGTGGGGCGCAGCTCGTCGGGATCCTCCCCGGCGATCTCGCGGTCGGCCGCCTCCAGAATGCTCAGCACCTCGCCGGCGTACCGGCCGTCCGGATCGCCCGCTGCGGCGGGCGGCCCGGCCGGGGGCGGCCCGAGCAGCTCGGCCAGCTCGTCGAGCAGGGGCGCGTCCGCCACCGTCCAGTCCGCCCCCTCGGATCGGTGGAGCCCGTCGACCCCGTCGATCCCCTCGCCCGCCGAGGCCAGCCGCTCCCGCGACGCGTACAGCCCGGCGAGGGTCTGCTCGGGGGTGAGCGCCGGCCAGAGCCGCTCGACCGCGGCGTGGAAGTCGGGGTTCGCCCGCAGGTCCTCCCGCAGCTCGGCGCGCATCCCGGCCGCCACCTCCGCCGCGCCCGCGGGCTCGATCTCCGGGATGTCGAGGCCCCGGAGGAGCTCGACGAGCTCGGGCGGGTCCGCCAGGTCCTGGTTCAGCCGTTCGAGGCCCTGATCGACGAGCAGCCCGCCGAGCGCGTCCCGGAACGTCGTCCGCGCGGTGTTGTGCGGCAGCCCGGTGGCCCGGGCGCGCCGCCCGGCCTCGGCCGCCGTGGCCCGGTCGATCCGCACGGTGACGTCCTCGAGCTCGATCGGGATCGGCGACCCCGGCAGCTCCTGCCGGTCGGCGACGGCGCGGCGCAGGACCTCCAGCATCGCCAGCCCGCCCTTCGTGCGGGCCACCTCGTCCGGGTCGACGGCGGTCGCGACGACGCCGTGCGCCAGCCGGCCGGGCGTGGTGAAGACCACCGCCGACTCGCCCAGCGCGGGGAGCACGCCCCCGACGTACCGGATGAACCCGGCGCTGGGGCCGACGACCAGCACGCCGCTGCGGGCCAGCTTCTCGCGGTGGGTGTAGAGCAGGTAGGCGACGCGGTGCAGCGCGACCGCGGTCTTCCCCGTCCCCGGGCCGCCCTCGATCACGACGGCGCCGGGGAGCGGCAGCCGGATGATCGCGTCCTGCTCGGCCTGGATCGTGGTCACGATGTCGCGCATCGCCGAGCCGCGCGGCGCCCGGAGCGCGGCGAGCAAGGCGGGATCGGACGCGGAACCGGAATCGACCTCCCGGTCCAGCACGTCGTCGTGGAAGGCGACCACCCGCTCGTCGGGCGCCCGCCCGGCGATCTCGAAATGGCGCCGCCGGGTCACGCCCAACGGGGTGGCCAGGGTGGCGCAGTAGAACGGCCGGGCGGCCGGGGCCCGCCAGTCGAGCAGTGCGCTCTCTCCGTCCCCGGGGTCGGTGAGCCCGATCCGGCCGATGTAGGTCGTCGCCTCGTCGGTGTGGTCGAGCCGGCCGAAGCACAGACCCGAGCGGGCGGCCCGCAGCGCGCCCACCCGCTCCGACCAGCGGTGCACCGAGACGTCGCGCTCCCAGCGGGCGCTGAGCTCCCCGCCCGTCGGCACGGCCAGCATGCCGCGCGCCTGCGCCGTGGCAGCCGCGAGCTCCGTGGCGAGCAACGCGTGCAACCGGCGGATCCGCGCGGTCTCGGCCTCGAGCTCCGGCTCGACAGAAGGACTTTCCACGCACTCCCCAGCCGTGTTAGGATTCATTTGCGGAGTTCTGATTTCCCCATCGGATCGCACTCGTCAGAATAGCGTTTGCGCATTTCCGTGCGCAATTGCTCGGTGCGCAACCGTTCTGGGGTGGGTCCGCACGGGAGCCGCGTGTCGTCAGGCCCGAGGCGTGCGCTGCGCCGGCACCACCGGCACCGGGAGCAGCGGGAGCATCGCCTCGACCAGGGTGCCCGGCAGCCCCCGGCGGACCGTGCAGGCCCCGCCGACGGCCGCGGCCCAGCCCCGCATGGCGTGCACGCCCGGGCCGGCGGTGAAGCCCGCCGGGACGCCGGGGCCGCCGTCCGTCACCGTCACGTCGAGGAAGCTCCCGCGCGCCCGGACCCGGACGCGGGCCGCGGCACCCGGGGCATGGCGGGCTGCGTTGCTCAGTGCCTCGACCGCGATGCGGTACGCGGCGCCCTCGACGGCCGGGTCCATCACGGGCAGCGGCCACACCTCGACGGCGGCGTCGCCGAGCCCGCGCGCGGCGGCCGTGAGCGCCGGAACCAGGCCGCCGGGAACGTGCGCGACGGCGAGCTCACGGGAGGCGCGCACTGCGGCCTCGGCCACCGACACCGCCCGGACGGCCCGCGCCAGCTGCCCGGCCAGCGCGTCGAGCAGCAGCGCGTCCCGGCGCCGCCCCGGCGGCAGCACGAGCGCGCCGACGGTCTCGACGCCGTAGGCCAGCGGCACGCGCTCCACGTGCTCCGGCCATCCCCCGACGCCCGCCACGATCCGGCCGTCGACCTCCAGGGCGGCGAAGGGCACGCCCAGCGTCTCGGCCACGGTGCCGACCAGGGACCCGAGCCACGTGGCCGCGCGGCCGCGGGCGCCGCCCTGGGTGATCTCCCGGACCGTGCTGATGAGGCCGTTCATCGCCGCGCTCCCGTCCGTGCCGCTCCACCCGGGACATCGCCACGAAGATCGTCGGCATTACGCCGGAGGTGACACGAGTCGGCCGTCCACCCGGTCGAGTGAGCTGCCCCGTCCGACAGCAAGCCCGCCCTTACCGCCGCAGGCCCAGCGCCCGTGCCGCCAGCTGGGCGAGGTGCACCGGCTCGCGGGTGCCCGCCTGGCGCAGCTGCGTGCGGCAGGAGAACCCGTCAGCCAGCACCTCGACGTCCGGCGCCGCCCCGCGGACCGCCGGCAGCAGCACGCGCTCCGCCGCCGCCATCGAGACCTCGTAATGGCCCTTCTCGAAGCCGAAGTTGCCGGCCAGGCCGCAGCAGCCCGAGTCGAGCACCTCGGCGTCGATCCCGAGCGCGGCCATCACCGCGCGGTCGGCCTCCGAGCCCAGGTCCGCGTACTGGTGGCAGTGCAGCTGGACCAGGGCGCGCGCCCCCGGACCCGACACGGCCGCGCGCAGCTCCTCCACGTGCCCGGCCAGCAGCTCCGCGAACGTGCGGACCCCGCCCGCCATCGCCTCGGCCAGCGGCTCCTCGGGCAGCAGCTCCGCGCCGTCGGCCCGCAGGGCGGCGGTGCAGGAGGGCTCCAGCCCGACGACGGGCACCCCCTCCGTCAGCCACGGCTCGATCGTCCGCAGCGACCGCCGCAGCACCCGCCGCGCCGCGCCGACCTGCCCGGTCGAGGTCCAGGTCAGCCCGCAGCACACCGTGCGCGGGGGCAGCTCCACGGCGTACCCGAGGAACTCCAGGACCGCCACGGCGTCGTCGGCGATGCCCGGGTCGAAGTGCTCGGTGAAGGTGTCCGGCCACAGCAGCAGCCGCCCGCGCGGGGCCTCCCGCGCCGGGCCCTCGACGAGCGCGCGCGACCGGGCGGAGGTGCTGAAGGTCTCGCGCGCGATCGCCGGGATCTCCCGCTCCGGCGCGATCCCGCCGGCCCGCTTGGCCAGCCCGGCCAGGAACGGGATCCGGGCCAGCGCGTTGAGCCCGTCGACCGCCCCGGCCGGGAGCTTGCCGACGAGCCGCAGCCACCGCGGCAGCGCCCCCATCGAGTAGTGCGAGGCCGGGCGCAGCTTGTTGCGGTAGCGGTTGGCGAGGAACTCGGTCTTGTACGCGGCCATGTCCACGCCGACCGGGCAGTCGGTCTTGCAGCCCTTGCAGGACAGGCAGAGGTCGAGGGCGTCGGCCACGTCGTCGTCCTGCCAGCCGCCCGTGATCACCTCGCCGTTGGCCATCTCGAACAGCAGCCGCGCGCGGCCGCGGGTGGAGTGCTTCTCGTCGCCGGTGGCCCGGTAGCTCGGGCACATCACGCCGCCGTGCGCGGTCACGCACTTGCCCACGCCGAGACAGCGCCGGGTCGCCCGGGTGAAGGAACCGCGGTCGTGGGTGAAGGCGAGCTGCGGCGCGTCCGGCATGGTCGGCATCCCGACGAAGATCCTCAGGTCCTCGTCCATCCGCGCGGACCGCACGATGCAGCCCGGGTTCATCCGGTCGTCCGGGTCGAAGATCCCCTTGAACTCCTCGAACGCCGCGACGACGTCCCGCGGGTACATCCGCGGCAGCAGCTCGGAGCGGGCACGCCCGTCGCCGTGCTCCCCGGACAGCGAGCCCCCGTGCGCGACGACCGCGTCCGCCGCGTCCTCCATGAACGCCCGGAAGTTCGCGATCCCCGGCTCGGTGAGCAGGTCGAAGTCGATGCGGACGTGCAGGCAGCCGTCGCCGAAGTGGCCGTAGTAGACGCCCTTGCGGCCGTGCCGCTCCAGCACCCGGTCGAACTGGCGCAGGTAGGACCCGAACTTCTCCGGCGGGACGGCCGCGTCCTCCCAGCCCGGCCAGGCCTCGCCGCCGTCCGGGCTGCGGGTGAGGATCCCGGCGCCGTCCTCGCGGATGCGCCACAGCGCCTTCATCCGCTTCGGGTCGGACTCGACGACGGCCTCGGTCAGCCCGTACGGCCCCATCGCCTTCGCGACGGCGCGGGCCTTGTCCTCGGCCTCCTGCCGGGTCTCCCCGCCGGTCTCGACGTAGAGCCAGCCGCCGCCGGGCGGCAGCGCCTTCCAGCCCGTCTCGACGGGGTTCTGGGCCCGCAGGGCGGCGATCAGCCCGGCGTCCATGCCCTCGATCGTCAGCGGCGAGTGCTCGCGGACGACCATGACGTTGTCCGCCGCCACGTAGGCGTCGGGGAACCCGAGGACGGCCAGGGCGCGCGCGGGCGGCGACCCGACCAGCGTCATGGTCGCGGCGACCGTGGTGGCGAGCGTGCCCTCCGCCCCGACCAGGGCCTTGGCCAGGTCGAACCCGTTCTCCGGGAGCAGCTGGTCGAGGTTGTAGCCGGAGACGCGGCGGGTGAGGTCGGGGAAGGACCCGCGCACGCGGTCCCCCACCCGGTCGGCCAGCGCGCGCAGCTTCGCCGGGATCTCGCCCTGCGGCGCGGCGGTGTCGAGCCGCTCGCCCCGGTAGGTGAGCACCTCCAGGCCCAGGGTGTTGTCGACCGTCTTGCCCCAGGCCACCGAGTGCGAGCCGCAGGCGTTGTTGCCGATCATCCCGCCGATCGTGCAGCGGTTGTGCGTCGACGGGTCCGGGCCGAAGGTCAGCCCGTACGGGGCCGCCGCGTCCCGGAGCTGGTCGCAGACCACCCCGGGCTGCACGCGGGCGGTGCGCGCCTCCGGGTCGATCTCCAGGACCTTGTTCATGTGCCGGGTGAAGTCCAGCACCACCGCCGTGTTGACGGCCTGGCCGGCGATCGAGGTGCCCGCGCCGCGGGGCAGCACGGCGACCTGGTGCTCGCGGCAGACGGCCAGCGCCGCCGCGACGTCGGCCTCGTCGCGCGGGGAGACGACGCCGATCGGGACCTTGCGGTAGTTCGAGGCGTCGGCCGACCACATCGCGCGGTGCGCGGGGTCGAACCGGACCTCGCCGCCGACGACCCGGCGGAGGTCGGCGGCGAGGGCCGCGGCGGCGTCGGTCCCGGCGTCGGTCAGGGTCCCCGCGGCGGTCGTGGCGGGAGGGGTCGGGACGTGCGCGGTCACGGTCTCAGTCTGACCCGCCGGACGGGGTGGGGCTCGGAGCGGGGGCGTCCCCGCCCTTCCCGGCGGGGTCCGCGGGCGTCGGCGACGGGCTCGCGTGCCCGTGCCCGTGGCCGTGCCCGTGGCCGTGCCCGTGGCCGTGCCCGTGGCCGTGCCCGGCGACGCCCTGGCCGGGCATCGGCGCGGTGCCGGAGAGCTGGATGTCGCCCGCCCGCAGCGGCGCGTCGTGGTACTTGCCCTCGTGTGCCAGGATCGGCCGCTGGTCACCGGCGATCTCGGGGTACTTCTCCTCGAGCTTCTGCCGCGCGTCCCAGGTCCGGCGCATCCTGTCGATGTACTCGGAGTTGCCGTCGTAGACACCGCGCCAGGTCTGCGGCATCTCGTCCTTGCTCAGGCCGGGGCTCGCCTGGCCGCCGAGCGAGAAGCCGGCCGGGACCTTGCGGGTCTCGCCGCCGCACACCGGGCAGCCCGGCGTGGAGGTGTCGGACATGGACGCCAGGTGCTCGAAGCGCACGCCGCACTCGCACCGGAAGACGTAGATCGGCACTCGGAGGATCCTTCGGACTCGGGGTGGCGAACGGCACTTCCGCTCACGAGGTGTGAGCGGAAGTGCCGCTCGCTCAACGGGGGTGGCGCGAGGTCACCAGTTCTCGACGGACTTCGTGAGGATGTCGGCGATGTCGTCCTCGGTCGGGGTCCGCGGGCACGTCGCGAGCAGGCGCTGCTGCTTCATCGTGCCCGGCACCAGGTCCGGGACGTCCGCCTCGGTGTAGCCGACCGCGCCGATCCCGTTCGGGATGCCGATGTCCTGCATCAGCCGCACCAGGACGGACGGCAGCTGCTCCTTCGGGTCGTCGACCTTGTCGGCCCGCGGGTCCATCAGCTCGGCGGCCCGCAGGTGCCGCTCCGGCGCGCTGTCGAACGAGAACCGGAAGGCCTCGGGCGCGGTGAGCGACACCGACTGCCCGTGCGGGACCATCGGCTCGTCCGGCGGGTAGCCCTCGGGCACGTAGTCCTTGACCATGCCGGCGATCGGGTAGGCGTTGGCGTGCGGGATGTGCACGCCCG
Organism: Pseudonocardia lutea; assembly: GCF_042658055.1. Lineage (NCBI taxonomy): Bacteria > Bacillati > Actinomycetota > Actinomycetes > Pseudonocardiales > Pseudonocardiaceae > Pseudonocardia > Pseudonocardia lutea. Next base: position 73,460 of record NZ_JBHSQK010000108.1, on the reverse strand, counting down.
AGTTGCCGAAGCCCATGCCGGCGAAGGTCGCCGCCATCATCATGTTCGACCGCGCCTCGAGGTCCTCGGCGCCGTCGTGCACGGCCTTGCGGAAGGACTTCGCGATCAGGTTCATCGCCTTCTCGCACCACAGGTCCGACACGGGGTTCGAGCCGCAGTAGGTGACCCGCTCCTCCGGCTTCTTGCGGTCGAAGGTCGTGTAGTACCGCGCGGTGTAGCTCTCCAGCGCGTGGCAGACGATGTCCATCCCGGACGCCGCCGTGACCTGCGGCGGGAGCGACATCGTGAGCAGCGGGTCGATGACGGCCAGGGTCGGGCGCAGGCGCCAGTGGCTGATCCCGGTCTTGACCTTCATCGACAGGATGTCCAGCACGCACATGGCGGTGGACTCCGAGCCGGTGCCCGCCGTCGTCGGGACGGCGATCAGCGGCTTGAGCTGGCCCGGCGGCACCTTGGCGTTGCCGATCGGCTTGTTGATGTAGTCCATCAGCTCACCGGGGTGGCTGGTGAGCAGGTTGATCGCCTTGGCGGTGTCGATGGCCGACCCGCCGCCGACGGCCACGAACCCGTCCCACGGCCCCTGCGCCCGGGCGTACTCGGTGGCCTTGTTCATCGAGTCGTCCGTCGGCTCGACGTGCACGCCGTCGAACACCTCGGACTCGATGTCGTAGCGCTTGAGGTTGTCGGCCAGCCGCTGCGGCGCGCCGAGGGCGTTGACCCCCGGGTCCGTGACGATCAGCACACGCCGGACGCCGTACTGGCTCAGCTCGAAGCCGACCTCGTCGAGCGCCCCGGCGCCGAACTTCAGGGGCGGAGCACCCCAGGTGAAGATCGTCTCCTCGGTCAGTTCGGGAGTGGTCACGTGTACGAGCCCTCCGGTGCCTTGCGGAGCTCGTGGATCTGCTGGGCGTCGTGCCCGAAGACCATCGTCGCGTTGGTCTTCCCCTGGATCCCGCGGAGCTTCTCGACGGACTGGAACCACTGCTCGAGGTTGTTGACGATCGCCGCCGGCGCCGCGGGCGGGCCGTAGCTCTCGCCCATGTAGACGGCGTCGGAGGTGAAGATCATCGTGCCCGAGTCGGGCAGGTCGACCTGCATCGACATGCAGCCGACGGTGTGGCCCGGCGCCTGGATGAGCTTCACGCCAGGCAGGATCTCGGTGTCGCCGGAGACGGTCTCCCAGTTCAGGCCCTCGTAGTCGGCCTTGAGGTGGGCGCCGTTGAAGTCGCCCTCGAAGTTCAGGGCGAACTCCTTCTCCTTCTCCGAGCAGATCAGCTTCGCGTCGGTGTTCTTGAACATCTGCGCGTTGCCGGCGTGGTCGAAGTGCAGGTGCGACAGGACGACGTAGTCGATCTCGTCCAGCCCGACGCCCATCTTGTTGAGCTGGGCGTCGAGGTACTCGTCGTCGGCGACCTTGTCGTAGGGGAAGAACTCCTGCAGCCCGGTGGGCTTCCACCGGGTCTCCCAGTCACTGGGACAGCTGGTGTCCCACAGCAGCTTGCCCTCGTCCGTCTCGACGAGCACACAGTGGGTGGGCACCTCGACCCAGTTGATCGTGTTGTCCTTCTCGCCGCGGGGCATGATGCTCACCCCGGGCTTGAGCAGCAGGAACGTGAGGTCGGCGTGCATCGCCCCGCACGGGATGATGCTCAGCTTGTTCGCAGTGGCCATCGTGGTCCCTTCGGCACTGGAGGGTCGCGCGCGTCACACGCACGATTCCCCCGGAACCGTGGCATGTGGCATGCCACTCGTCAACGGATGGCGATGTCTCGATCGGTCAGTCCCGGTCCGGGCCGGGCTCGGTCCAGTCGAGGTCGATGTCCACCGCGGCCAGTCCGGGCCCGAGGTCCGCCCCGGCCTCCTGCGCGATGAGCAGCTCCGCGGTGTGCCGGACGTGCTCGCGCATCGCCTTCGCCGCGCCCTCGGCGTCGCCCGCCTCGATCAGGTCGAGGATCGCGCGGTGCTCGGCCACGATGTCGTCGAGGCTGCGGGACTCGCGGGCCGTCGACACGCCGCGGCGCAGCACCATGTCGCGGAGCCCGTCGACGAACGCGGCCAGCCGGGCGTTGCCGGCCGCCTCGAGCAGCACCCGGTGGAAACGCCGGTCGTGCTCGAACATCGTGAACTCGTCGTCGGCCTTCGCGGCCTTCTCCATGTGCGCGAACATCCGGCGCAGCTCGCGCCGCTGGGTCCCGTCGAGCCGGGTCACCGCACGCCGCACCGCCGGGGGCTCCAGCAGCAGCCGCAGCGCGAAGACCTCCTCGAGGTCGTGCAGCGAGGTGAGCAGGATCCGGACGCCGCGGTTGCGCTCGAAGCGCACCATGCCCTGCTGCGCGAGCTTGATCAGCGCCTCGCGGACGGGGGTTCGGGACACCCCGAGCTGCGTGGCGAGGTTCTGCACCGAGTGCAGGCTGCCGGGCGCGAGCTCGCCGGTGATCACCGCGGCGCGGAGCGAGGAGAGGACCTGCGCGTTGACGCTCGCGGTCTCGGGGAGCTGCTTCATCCGGTGCCACCCTGCACCGGGGCGAGAGTGGCATGCGACACGTCACCGGTCAATCGGGCCCGCGGGACCGGCCGCGCCCGGAGACCGCACCGAAGGCCGATCTTTCCGGGGTGTCCGCACGGGGCCGTCGGCGCGCGCTTGATAACGTCCTCCCTCGCAGGTCCAGCAGCGAGGCCCGCGGTTCCCGGTAGACCGAGACCCGCTGGACAGGTGGACATGCCCGACGACCTCGATCCGTCGCGCCCGGACGAGGCCTCTCGAGAGTCCGCGCTGCTCGAACGCGTCGAGCAGCTCGAGACCGCACTGCGCAGCCGCCCCACCATCGAACAGGCCAAGGGCATGATCATGATGGTGCACCGCTGCGACGACGAGCAGGCCTTCCGGGTGCTGATCGCCGTCTCCCAGAGCTCGAACCGCAAGCTGCGCGAGGTCGCCGCCGAGATCGTCGCGGCGCTGCCGGCGGACGATCCGCTCCCGCCGGACATCGCGGCCGCCCTCGACAACGAGGTGCGGAGGCTGCGGGCGGCCGGGCGCGCACTAGATTCCTGACCCGTGACCAGCACGGCATCCGACCCCGTGTCCGAGACCTTCGACCCCGCGGCCTGGGCCGCGGTGCCGGGGTTCTCGTTCACCGACATCACCTACCACCGGGCGGTGGACTGCGGGGTGGTGCGGATCGCGTTCGACCGGCCCGAGGTCCGCAACGCCTTCCGCCCGCACACCGTGGACGAGCTCTTCACCGCGCTCGAGCACGCGCGGACCACCGCCGACGTCGGGTGCGTGCTGCTCACCGGCAACGGGCCGTCCCCGAAGGACGGCGGCTGGGCCTTCTGCTCCGGCGGCGACCAGCGGATCCGGGGGCGCACCGGCTACCAGTACGCCACCGGTGAGACCGCGGACACGGTCGACGCCGGGCGCGCCGGCCGGCTGCACATCCTCGAGTGCCAGCGGCTGATCCGGTTCATGCCCAAGCCGGTCATCGCCGTGGTCAACGGGTGGGCGGCCGGCGGGGGTCACAGCCTGCACGCCGTCGCCGACCTCACCCTGGCCTCGGCCGAGCACGCCCGGTTCAAGCAGACCGACGCGGACGTCGGCTCCTTCGACGGCGGCTACGGCAGCGCCTACCTCGCCCGGCAGGTCGGCCAGAAGTTCGCCCGCGAGATCTTCCTCCTCGGCCGCACCTACACCGCCGAGGAGATGCACCACATGGGCGCGGTCAACGCCGTCGTCCCGCACGCCGAGCTGGAGGCCACCGCCCTGCAGTGGGGCCGGGAGATCCTCGGCAAGTCCCCGCAGGCCCAGCGCATGCTCAAGTACGCCTTCAACCTCGCCGACGACGGCCTGGTCGGCCAGCAGCTCTTCGCCGGCGAGGCGACGCGGCTGGCCTACATGACCGACGAGGCCGTCGAGGGGCGGGACGCCTTCCTGCAGAAGCGCGACCCGGACTGGTCCCCCTACCCCTGGCACTACTAGGGGGCGTGGTGGGTGTGCTCCGGCACCACCCAGCGCGCACGGACCCGGTGGGTGGACAGGTGGGATCCTGGGGATCATGCGGCCGTTGCACGCGCTCCCCCTCGACGGAACCCCCGAGACGCTCGACGCGCTCGTCCGCGCCCTCGACGCCGCGCTCGACGGCACGGGCCCGGCCGTCGTGCCGGGCGCGTCCACGGCACCGGCCGCGGAGGTGCCCGAGGAGGTCGCGGTCGTCATCACCACCTCCGGGTCCACGGGCACGCCCAAGCACGTGATGCTCAGCGCGGCGGCGCTCACCGCCTCGGCCCGGGCCACCGAGGCGCGGCTCGGCGGGTCGGCCCGCTGGGTGCTCGCGCTGCCCGCCGAGCACGTCGCCGGGGTGCAGGTGGTGCTGCGCGCCCTGCTCGCCGGCGCCCCGCCCGTCGTCCAGGACCTGCGCGAGGGCTTTCGGCCCGCCGGGTTCGCCCGCGCCACCGGCCGGCTGCCGCACGGCGCCCGCCGCTACACCAGCCTCGTGCCCACCCAGCTCGGCCGGATCCTCGACGAGGGCGGCGCCGGGATGTACGCCCTCTCGGGCTACGACGCCGTGCTGGTCGGCGGGGCGGCGCTCGCCCCGGCCCTGCGCGCGCGGGCCGAGGAGGCCGGCATCCGCGTCGTCGCGACCTACGGGATGAGCGAGACGTGCGGAGGGTGCGTCTACGACGGCGTGCCGCTCGACGGCGTGCGGGTCGGCCTCGGCGAGGACGGGCGGCTCGCGCTCGGCGGGCCGATGCTCGCGGAGGGGTACCTCGGCGACCCGGGGCTGACAGAGGCCTCCTTCGTCGACGGCATGTTCCTGACCGGCGACCTCGGCCGGTGGGACGGCGACCGGCTCACGGTCCTCGGCCGCGCCGACGACGTGATCGTCACCGGCGGGGAGAAGGTCGCGCCCGCCGCCGTGGAGCGGGTCCTCGCGGCCCAGCCGGGCGTCGGCGCGGTGTGCGTGGTGGGGGTGCCGGACCCCGAATGGGGGCAGGCCGTGGTGGCCGCCGTGGTCCCGACCGGCGCCGGACCGGACGTCGAGGCGCTCCGCACGGCCGTCCGCGAGGCGGAGGGGCGCGCCGCCGTCCCCCGACGGGTCCGGCTGCTGCCGGAGCTCCCGCTGCGCGGCGTGGGCAAACCGGACCGGACGGCCGTCGCCGCGCTGCTCTCCTGAACCCGTTCGAGGGAGAGTCCGCCCGAAGTGGTGACACATGGTGACACCCCATGGTGGTGCTCACTCTGCGTTGCTTGACGACTACCGCATCATCCGATTGCCTGCTTTCCCACACGGCACTTCTTCACCTGCCGTCACAGGAACCACACGGGTACGGGGAGCACGGATGCGGATGAGGTGGCGCGCGGGCCTGGTCGTGGCCGCGGCGACGGCGCTCGCGGCCGGCGGGGTGGCGCCGGCGGGCGCGACCGGGGGCGGCTCGCCCACGACCTGGTCGGCGGACCTGGGGTCGGGGGAGGCCGCGGGGGTGACCGCCGGCGGCGACGGGGTGCGGCTCGACCCGGCGACGGCCTTCACCGCTCCCCCCGAGCAGGGCGGGGCGACCGAGGCGGCCGTGCCCGCCGGTGCGGTGCCGACCGGGCTGCTCACGCTCGCGCCGCAGGAGCTGGAGCGGCCGACCTCGCGGGTCGACTCGGTGGTCGACGGCGACCTGCCGCCCGGGACCACGGCGTCGGTCGACGTCCGCGGGCGCACCCCGGCCGGCCGCTGGACCGAGTGGATTCCCGCGACGGCCTCGGGCGCGGACTCCGGGAGCGTCACGCTGCCGGGCCTGACGTCGGAGGTGCAGGGACGGCTGGTGCTGACCGGCACGCCGGAGGGCGCCGCGCCGACCGTCCGCGGGGTGACGCTCACGGCCGCGCCCACGCCGGCGACCGAGGGGGAGCCGGCCCTGACCGAGGGCGCGCCCTTCGGCGCCAGCGTCTTCGCCACCCGCGAGGGCCTGGTCGGCGGCACGACATCCAACGGGCACGTGATCACCGAGCGGGACCACTTCGTCGCGCTGCCCTCGCGCCGCGCCCTGTCGCCGCGCGACACCAGCGACTACTCGGTGCGGGTGTGCGCGCCCAACGGGCGGTGCGCGTTCGCCCCGGTGTGGGACGTCGGGCCGTGGAACACCCGGGACGACTACTGGAACCCGTCCGCGCAGCGCCAGGAGTGGAAGGACCTGCCGCAGGGCGTGCCGCAGGCGCAGGCGGCCTTCCGCGACGGCTACAACGGCGGCAACGACCAGTTCGGCCGCAAGCTCGTCAACCCGGCGGGCATCGACCTCGCCGACGGGGTGTTCTGGGACGCGCTCGGGCTCAAGGACAACTCGCAGGTCCAGGTCGACTACCTGTGGACGGGGTCGGTGCGGCTGTCGAAGGTCGAGTCCGACTCCGAGGACGGGACCGCGGAGGTGCGCGCGGCGCCGTCCGAGGACGCCGAGGTGGTCGGGGTGGCCGCGGACACCGCCGACGTGCCGGTGCAGTGCACGACGGGCACCGGGGCGGACGCGTGGCTGCGGATCGGTGACGGGCAGTTCCTCAGCGCCGCCGTGCTGCCGGGCGTGGTGGACGTGCCGGCGTGCGAGGACGGGGAGGCCGCGGGGTCGGGTTCGTCGGGCGCTGGTCCGGCGGGCGCTGATCCGGCGGGCGCTGGTCCGGCGGGGGCGGACCCGGCGGGTGCGGACGCGGCGGCCCAGGATGCGGCGAGCGCCGAGGTGGGAGGTTCGGCCGCGGTCAGGGCGGGCGCCTCGACCGTCGACGGCGACCCCCGCGCCGTGCCCACGGCCCCCTCGGCCACCGCCCCGGCCGGGGCCGCTCCCGCCGGATCGGCGGTCCCGTCCACCGCGGCGGCGCCCACCTCGGGCGCCGCTCCCGCCGGCGGGGCGGCGGCCACCTCCTCGGCCGTTCCCGTCACCGCGCCGGCCGCCGGCTCCACCCCCGCTCCGGAGGCACCCGCCCCGACCTCCACCCCCGGCGGCTAGATTCGACCCGTGGCCACGCTGGCGCAGTGGGTCGAGGGAGCTCGGCCGCGGACCCTCCCGACCGCCGTCTCCCCCGTCCTGGTGGGCACCGGGGCCGCGATCGGCTCCGGCACCGTCGAGATCGGCCGCGCGGTCCTCGCGCTGCTCGTCGCGGTCGCCCTCGTGATCGGCGTGAACTTCGCCAACGACTACTCGGACGGGATCCGCGGCACGGACGACGAGCGCGTCGGCCCGCTGCGCCTCGTCGGCTCGAGGCTCGCGACCCCGGTCGCGGTGCGCACCGCCGCGCTCGTCTGTTTCGCCGTCGCCGCGCTGGCCGGGCTGACCCTCGTCTCGCTGAGCCGGACCTGGTGGCTGATCGCGGTCGGAGCGGTGTGCATCGCGGGCGCCTGGTTCTACACCGGCGGGAAGCGGCCCTACGGCTACGCGGGACTGGGCGAGGTCGCCGTCTTCGTGTTCTTCGGGCTGGTCGGCGTGCTCGGCACCGTCGTGACCCAGAGCGGACCGCCCGGGGCGCTCGCGATCGTGGGCGCGGTCGGGGTCGGGCTGCTGTCCTGCGCCGTGCTGGTCGCCAACAACCTGCGTGACATCGCCGGCGACGAGGTCGTGGGCAAGCGGACCCTCGCCGTCGCCCTCGGCGACCGCGACACCCGCCGGCTCTACGCCGGGCTGGTGCTGCTGCCCTTCCTGCTCACCGTCGGGATGGCGGTCCGCAGCTGGCCGGCGCTGCTCGCGCTGCTCGCCCTGCCGCTCGCGATCGGCCCGGTCCGCCGGGTCACGACCGGCGCCGAGGGCCGCAAGCTCATCCGTGTGCTGCGCGACACCGGCCTGCTGCTGCTGGCCTGGTCAGCGGGGACCGGGATCGGCCTCGCCCTCGGCCTAGTGTTCTGAGGGAGCGGCGCCCGGCTCCCCGGCCCCGGTCCGGTCGGCCCGGTCGGCCCCCGTGGCCCGGTCGGCTCCGTCGACCCGGTCGGCTCCGTCGGACGAGGTGGCCCCGTCGTCGCCGCGCAGGCGCGCCCGCAGCGCCTCCCGCTGGACGCCCCGGCGCCGGCGGGACTCGGCGAGCGCGAGGTCCAGCCGGGCGCGCAGCCCGCGGAACAGGACCAGCGACAGGGGCAGCGCCACCACCAGCGCGATGAGGACCGCCAGCAGCAGCGGGACACCCGCCAGGGCCAGCAGGGCGGCGATGAGCGCGACCAGCCCGAGGCGCGCGACCGTGTAGAGGCCGAGGGTGACGGCGAGGCCGGGGGCCTTCCCCGAGCCGGGCGCGGTCGGGGGCTGCGGGTCGGTGTCGAGGTCGCCGTCGGTTCCTGGGCGTGTCGCCATGCCCTCGAGGGTACGACCGGCGCGCACCGGACCGTCCGCCGCTCGGCCCGCGCCCGACGAGCCTCACCTTCGCGGCCCGGCCACCCGCGAGCGGGACCTACTTCGCGGCCCGGCCACCCGCGAGCGGCTTCGGTTTCGCGGCTGCGTTCCCACTCGGGCAGGCTTGACCGTTCGCCGCTCCGACCCCGCCGACCGACCGCGCCGGGGGCCGCCACACGCCGTCGTCACGCCCGCGGTGGCACCGTGGCAGCCGGCGGAGGGGTCCGGAACCGCAGCTCAGGCGCTCCACATCCCCCGCTCAGGCCCCTCTCAGGTGGCCCCCGCGGAGCTGACCGGCTTGAGGCCCTGTGCCCGTTTTGCCCTTTAAGAGCCCTTTACCTCCGCCCAACCGTTCGAGTACCCGGGGTCCCCGGTGTCACGATGGCCCGGTAATCGACGATGCGGAGGCTTCGGATGTCTGCTCCGACCCAGAACTCGAACGAGCGGCTGCTCACCCCCGGTGAGGTGGCCGCCCTGTTCCGTGTCGATCCCAAGACCGTGACCCGTTGGGCCTCGGCCGGCCGGATCGGCTCGATCCGGACCCCAGGTGGCCACCGCCGCTTCCGGGAGTCCGAGGTGCGCGGGATGCTCGCGGACCTCACCAGCGAGGCCACGATCGGCGCCCAGCGCCACTGACGCCCCAGGGCCACTGACGCCCCGGCGCCACTGACGCGACCCTGCCGCCGGCGACCGCCGGTGGCCTCGGTCCGCGGATCCGGGCCGGCCTCCCGCCCACCCGGATCCGCGCCCGACGGAGACGACGTCCCCTCCCCCGTCGAGCGGACTTCACCCGGACACCGCCCACCGCGCCGGTACCCTCGGTACCGGAGGTGGTTGGCGATGCTGTACCTCGTCGCGTTCGCCGTCGCGGCCGTCATCGCGCTGCTGCTGTGGCGGGCGATGAGTGGCGACCGCGCGGACGTCCCGCGGGGCACCGGCACGGCACGACCCGCGGCGCCGCCGCGGCAGACCCGGCCCACGGGGCCGGACGACGATCCCGACTTCCTGCGCAGTCTCGACGAGACGATGCGCCGCGGGGACGACCCGCCGCCGGCGAAGGACTGACCCGGCCGCGCCGGCAGGGCCGGGGCCGGCGGACCGGTCCCCGGCTCAGCTCGGGAAGCCGTCGGCCACCGAGGCCGCGAGCTCCAGCAGCGCCATCCGCGTCGGCGGCGACAGGCGCTCCAGGTCGACCTCCGCCCCCTCCTCGAGGTGCGGGTCGAACGGGATCTGCACCACCGCGCGGCAGCGGCCCGCGAAGTGCTGCGCCACCCGCTCCAGGTCCACCGCACCCGCCTGCCGGTGCACGTTGTTGATCACGGCGACGGCGTTGCGCACCAGGTTCCCGTGGTCGTGCGCCTCCAGCCAGTCCATCGTCGCCGAGGCGCTGCGGGCGCCGTCGATCGAGCCCGACGACACGATGATCAGCTGGTCGGCCACGCCCAGCACGCCGTACATCGCCGAGTGCATCAGCCCGGTCCCGCAGTCGGTGAGCACGATGTTGTAGAAGTGCTCGAGCAGCGTCACCGTGCGCCGGTAGTCGTCCTCGCTGAACGCCTCGGAGACGGCCGGGTCCTGCTCGCTGGCCAGCACCTCCAGCCGCGAGGGCCCCTGCGACGTGTAGGCCCGCACGTCCGTGTAGCGGCGGATGCGCTGGACGTCCCGCAGCAGGTGCCGCACGGTCGCGCTGGTCTCCAGCGGGATCTTCTGGCTCAGGGTGCCGCGGTCCGGGTTGGCGTCGACCGCGACGACCCGGTCGCCGCGCAGCGAGGCGAACGTCGCGCCGAGCGTGGCGGTGATCGTCGTCTTGCCGACGCCGCCCTTGAGGCTGAGCGTCGCGATCTTGTGGCAGCCGAGCAGGGGCTGGTTGACCCGGGTGGTCAGCTCGCGCTCGCGGATGTCCTGCGGGCTCTCGCCCGGATTGATCAGCCGACCGGTCAGCAGGTAGAGGAAGCGCCGCCAGCCGGTGCGCGGTGGGCGCCGCTTCCCGGGCTTGAGCAGCCGGGCGGTGGACAGGTCGGCGAGGTCCGCGTCGGAGTCGGCGCGCGCCTGCTGCGCCTCCTGCGCCGCGACGGCGCCCGGGTCGGTCCAGCGCCCGACGTCCCGGATCGGCCGGTTCGGGCCGGTGGGCGGGCCGAGCGGCATCCCGCGCGGGGGCGTGCGGCCCTCCTGCGGGACGACGCGGCGCTCGCCCGGCCGCTGCCCGCCCGTGCGCCACTGCGAAGGAGCGGGCGGTGGGCTCGCCTGCGCGGTCCCGCGGTCGCGCCGCTCGGTCCCGCCGTCACGCGGCTCGGCTGCGCGGTCCCGCGGCTCGGCCCGCCGGGCGCGCGGCTCGCCGGGCTCGGCCCGGTCGCCCGGGTCGGCGCCACGGTCCCGGGGCCCGGCCCCGCGGTCGCGCCACCCGGTCGGGACGGTCCCGTTCGGTGGCGTCGCCCGCCGTGCACTGCCGTTGGCGGCGGTCCCGGCCGGAGCGGCTCCGTTCGGGGCCGACCCGGTGGAGCGGCCGTGCGGCCCGGCTCCGTCCGGCCCGGTTCCGTGCGGCCCCGTGCCGTGCAGTCCGGTGCCGTGCAGCCCGGTGCCGTGCGGAGCGCCGTCGTCAGGAACGGCATCGTGTGGGGTGCTCGACCCGGGAGCCGTGCCGTTGGTGGGGACGCCGTTCGGCGCGGTGCCGGCGGGCGCGCCGTTCGGCGCCGGGGAGTGCGGGGGGCCGTCGTGCGCCGCGGGGCGCTGCTCCGGGGGGGTGCGCTGGGCGGGCGGCTCCGCGCGTCGCACCTCGGGCTCGACGTCCTCCTCGGGGTGCCGCCGGGGCTCGGCGTGCCGGCCCTCCGGGTCCGGCGCCGGGTACGGCTCGACCTCGTCCAGCTCGCCCTCGAGTTCGAGCAGGTCCGAGCCCCAGCCGGCGTCGTCGGGCACCACGCCCCACGTCTCGTCCCGCCGGGCGCCCAGCCCGGGGTGCTGTGCGTGCGCCCCGCCCTGCGTGCGCTCCTGCGTCCTCTCCGCCTGCGTCCCGTCCTGGTCCTCGTGCCGCCCGTCGGGCGCCTGCCGCTGGGAGCGCCGGGCGTTCTGCGCCCACCGCTCCCGGACGTAGCGGCCCACGGAACCGTCGGGGTACTCGTCGGACCCGGTGTGACTCACGGTTGCCGACGGTAGTCGCGCGAACCGCGTCGGTCGAGGTGATGCGGTGCGGCTCGCCCGGTAGGGCGGGCGGGGCCGCACACGGAACCCTGGATCAGCCCAGACCCGCGTACGAGTGCAGGCCCGCCACCACCATGTTGATGAAGAACAGGTTGAAGATGATCGCGGCCAGGCCGAGGATGTTGATCCACGCCGCGCCGACGTGCCGCCAGCCCGCCGTGGCCCGGGCGTGCAGGTAGGCCGCGTAGATCACCCAGGCGACGAACGCGACCGTCTCCTTCGGGTCCCAGCCCCAGAACCGGCCCCACGCGGCCTCGGCCCAGATCGCCCCGGCGATCACCGCGAAGGTGTACATCGGGAACGCGACGACGGTGACCCGGTACGCGAGCCGGTCCAGCACGTCGGCCTCGGGCAGCTTCGCCGTGAAGCCGGCCGGCTTCCCGGAGCGCTTCATCAGGTAGAGGATGCTCGCCACGCCCGGCACGAAGAACAGCCCCGAGGCCAGGGTGACCGTGGTGACGTGCACGGCCAGCCAGTACGAGCGCAGGGCCGGGACGACGGGCGCGGCCTGCGCGTAGAGCACGGTGCCGGCCAGGAACATCAGGATCAGCACCGGGGCCAGCAGGAACACCCCGAGCTTGCGCAGCCCGCGGGTGCGCTTCGCGGTCCGCTGCAGCACGACCAGCCAGGCCACCATCGCCGCGAGGCAGACCGCGGAGGTGAACTCGTACATGTTGCCGAGCGGCCAGCGCGTGGTGGCGAGCCCGCGCAGCACGATCGAGCCCAGGTGCAGCAGGACCGCCAGGACCGTGAGCGAGACGCCCATGCGGCCGAACCGGTCCGCGCGCGACCGGGAGGGCCTGGAGGCCTTCGCCGGGGGCGGCGGCGGGACGTCCGCGTTCTCCTCGCTGACCACGCCGAGATCTGCGCTGCCGGTGCCGCGGGCGCCCACGGCGGCGGGCTCGTGGGCGGCCTCGACGGCGGCCTCACGCACCCGGGTCCGGCTCGAGACGTACTCGACGGCGTAGAACGCCATCGCGAGCACGTAGACCGTGAGCGCTCCCTTGAACAGCAGGTCGCTGTACTCGGAGAGCAGCGGATCGACGGGCATCAGTCTCCACCGTCCTGTCTCTGCGACGCCGGTGCCGGCGGCGCTGTCGTCCCTGTCGTCCCTGTCGTCGCTGTCGTCGCTGTCGTCGCTGCCGCCGGGCCCAGCAGTTCCGCCCGCAGGCGGTCGAACTCCTCGCCGTACCCCGCCCGGTCCGTCCGGGCCAGGCCGCCCAGCTCGACCCGGCTGCGCGGGCGCCCGTCGGCGTCCTCGCCCGCCGGCACCACCCGCACCCAGAACCGCCGCCGCTTGACCGACAGCGACAGGCCCAGTCCGAGCAGGACCAGGATGGCGAACACGAGCACCGTCACCTGGCCCGGGTCGTGGCTGACCTGCAGCGCCACCCACTGGGTGACGTCGTCGAACCGGACCCTGGTGCCGTCGTCGAGCGTGATCTCCTGGCCCGGGACCAGGTTCTCCCGCGCGACCCGCACCAGCTCGCCGGAGTCCACCTTCGCCTGGTCGACCGAGAAGATCGACTGACCGCGGCCGTCGTCGAGGCCGAGGTCGCCGCGCAGGACGTCGATCGCCGCCTCGGGGGCGAGCAGGTCCGGGAAGGTCGAGGTGACGACCTGGCCGCCCGAGCTCGTCGGCGCGAACAGGCCGGTGATCGCGATCGAGCTCTTCTGGCGGGTGGCGTCGTCCGCGATGCCGGGGCGCTCGAACTTCGTCGCCCCCTGGGACAGGTAGGTCGTGGCGTCCACCGGCTGCCACTGGATCTCGCCGGTGCGCTGCTGCCCGTCCGGCCAGGTCACCGTGAAGCGCGGGGCGTAGCCGTGGTTGAGCAGGTAGACGCGCTCGCCGTCGAGGCGCAGCGGGTGGTTCACCGAGAGCGTGTCCGGGCGCCAGGTCGCGGTGTCGCCGGACCGGACGTCGTCGGCGGTCTGGTAGCCGAGCTGCGCGGTGTACTGCTCGGGCTGGCCGTTGGGCAGGTACTCGGCGGTGAAGGAGCCGACCTCGAGGCAGAACGGGTCCAGCTCGGTGCCGTCGACGCGCAGGCCGGGGCGGAAGGAGTCGTAGCCGAGGATCGAGGTGTTGCAGAACTGGCCGCCGTTCGCCAGCACGATGACCTGACCCTCGTAGCCGAAGAGCTTGCCGACGGCGATCCCCACCAGCAGCCCGACCAGGCTGACGTGGAACACGAGGTTGCCGGTCTCGCGCAGGAAGCCGCGCTCGGCCGAGACGCTGCGGCCGCCGGCCTCCTCCCGCTCGGCCCGCCGCCAGCCCTTCAGCAGCCCGCGGACCCGCGCCAGCACCTCGTCGGAGGCGCCGTCGACGACGCCCTCGGCGTGGTGCGGCATCCGGGCCAGGTTCCGCGGGGTCGCCACGGGCTTCTGCCGCATCGCACGCAGGTACTCGAGCGACCGCGGGGTGAGGCAGCCGACGAGCGAGATCATCAGCAGCAGGTAGATCGCCGCGAACCAGGGGGTCGCGAAGATCTCGAAGGCGCCGATCTTGTCGAGCAGCGGCGCGAGGCGCGGGTAGTCGGCGAAGTACTGGTCGACCAGCTGCTGGTTGAGGGAGCGCTGCGGCAGGAGCGCGCCCGGCAGCGAGGCCAGGGCCAGCAGGAACAGCAGCACCAGGGCGGTGCGCATGCTGGTGAGCCCGCGCCAGGCGTTGCGCAGCACGGCGAGGACGGCGCGCCCGCCGCCCGGGCGGCGCGGCGGTTGCGCCGGGGCCTCGGGCGGCGCGGGGGGCGCGGTGGGCGGGCTGCTCATCGGCGGTCGCTCATGTCGGCGTGGTTCCTGTCGGCGGGGTTCACAGGGCGGGGGTGAACCCGGCGACGGCCACCTGCAGCTGCGCGAGCAGGCTGCCCCACAGCCCGCTGACCAGCAGCGCGCCGACGGCGACCAGGAGGACGCCGCCGGCGATCTGGATCGTGCGGGTGTGCCGGCGCAACCAGCCCAGCGCGGAGACCGCGCGGGAGGCGCCGAGGGCGATGACGACGAAGGGCAGGCCGAGCCCGGCGCAGTAGGCCAGGGTGAGCACGACCCCGCGCACCGAGCCGCCGCCGGTGCCGGCGGCGACCGCGACCACGCCCGCCAGCGTCGGGCCGATGCAGGGCACCCAGCCGAGGCCGAACACCGCGCCCAGCAGCGGCGCCCCCCACAGCCCGAGCCGGGGGACCCAGTGCACCCGGCGCTCGTTCTGCAGCACCGGGATCAGCCCGACGAACGCCAGCCCCATCACGATCATGACGATCCCGCCGACCCGCTGGAGGACGGCCTCGTTGCGCACGAGGACGTCGGCCAGCCAGACGACGCCGACGAGGATCGCGCCGAACACCACGGTGAACCCGGCGACGAACAGCGCCGCCGCACCGGCCACCCGGAAGCGGCCGCGGCGGTGCTCCCGGGCCTCCTCGCGCGTGACGGGCGGGGCGTCCGCGCCGACGAGGCCGGCCAGGTAGGCGAGGTAGCCGGGGACCAGCGGGACCACGCACGGGGACGCGAAGCTCACCGCGCCCGCGAGAACGGCGACCACCGCTGCGACGAGCAGCGGGCCGCTGACCGCGAGGGTGGTCGACGCATCCATCACAGGACAGGGTATGTGCTGTGGTCAGGCGCGGGGGCGGCGGGTTCTACAACTCGTAGTGGAACGCCTCACGGTGTGCAGCACACCTCGATGCGCTCAGCCGGCCCTCGGGCGGCGGTATGGCTCCACGACGCGGCCAGGCTGCCGTCGGAAACACGTTGTGGATCCATACCGCGCCCACGGCCGCTGCCAGGATCGCGTCCTGGATCCGTACCGCGGTCAGGAGCCCGGCGTCGACGGCGCGGGCTCCTCGGCGGCCACCCGCTGGACCGTGCCCAGCAGGTCCGACGGGCGGATCTGGGTGAGGTACACCGCCGCCACCCGGTGCTGCCGGTCCAGCACGATCGTCGACGGCACCACGTTGCGCGGGTAGCCGGACAGCGCGGCGAGCACCCGGCCCGGCTGGTCGAAGATCGAGTCGTAGGTCAGGCCGCGGTCGCGGACGAAGTCCCGGGCGGCGTCGCGGTCGTCCCGCACGTCGATGCCGAGCATCGCGACCCCGGCCGCCTCGGTCTGCTGCGCCACGAACTCCAGGTCGGGGGCCTCGGCCCGGCACGGACCGCACCACGAACCCCAGATGTTGAGCACCACGACCCGACCGGCGAAGTCCTGCAGGCCGACGGTGCGCCCCTCGTTCAGCAGCGACTCCCCGGACAGCTCCGGCACCACGCCGCGGGACCCCGGCGGGTCGTACATGATCGTGGTCTGCCCGTTCGGCGCGACGAACGTGAACTCCTGCTGCCCGCTCGCCACGGCGTCCTTGCTGGTGGAGCAGCCCGCGAGCACGAGCAGCCCCACCAGCAGCGGCAGCAGGCGTCTCATGCGCCGGTCGCCGTGGGGTCGCTGGACCCGGCCGGCTCGCTGTAGCGCAGCCCGGTCACCGTGGTGCCGGTGAACTCGACGCTGGTCAGCGAGGCCAGCGCGCACTGCCGCTGCCGCGGGTCGTGCCAGAGCCGCTGGCCCAGCAGGTAGCGCCGCAGCGTCCAGATCGGCAGCTGGTGGGACACGCACACGGCCTCGTGCCCCTCGGCCAGCGCCCGGGCGCGGTGCACGGCGCCGAACATCCGGTGCGCGATCTTGAGATAGGGCTCGCCCCAGGACGGCGTGAACGGGTCCCGCATCAGCCGCCAGTTCGCGGGCCGGCGCAGCGCACCGTCGCCGACGCCGAACCGCTTGCCCTCGAACAGGTTGCCGGACTCGATCAGCCCTTCCTCGGTCACGATGTCCAGGCCGTGGCTCTTCGCGATCGGCGTCGCGGTCTCCTGGGCGCGCTGCAGCGGGGAGGCGACGACGGCGGCGAGGTCGGCGTCGGCCAGCTTCTCGGCGACCAGCTCGGCCTGCGCGCGGCCGTCGTCGGACAGCCGGAAGCCGGGCAGGCGCCCGTAGAGGATGCCCTCGGGGTTGTGCACGGTCCCGTGCCGCAGCAGGTGGACCACGGTCCGGGGGCCGGTGGGGTCCGGCGAGGTGCGGTCCCCGCCCGGGAAGGGATCGGCGGGAACGGGGTCGCCGGGGTCGACCGGCGTGGGCTCGACGGGGGTGCTCACGCCGGCTGCACCGCGGCCGCCGCCGCCCGCGCCGCGTCGGGCAGCGCCTTCTCGATCACGGCGAAGGTGTCGTCGTCGAGCGCGGCCGAGACGAACCAGGCCTCGAAGTTGCTGGGCGGCGCGTAGACCCCGCGTTCCAGCAGGGCGTGGAAGAACGGCGGGAAGCGCCAGGTCTGCGCGGCCTTCGCGGTCTCGTAGTCCACGACCTCCTCCTCGGTGAAGAAGATCGAGAACATGTTCCCGGCCGTCTGGACCCGGTGCGGCACCCCGGCCTCGCGCAGCGCGCCGCCGATCATGCCGACCAGGCGCTCGGCGTTGGCGTCGAGCGCGTCGTAGACGGCCTCGTCGGCCTGGCGCAGGGTGGCGAGCCCGGCGGCGACGGCGACCGGGTTCCCGGACAGCGTGCCCGCCTGGTAGACCGGCCCGGCCGGGGCGAGGTAGGCCATGTGCGCGGCCGGCCCGCCGAAGGCCGCGGCCGGCAGCCCGCCGGACATGACCTTGCCGAAGGTGTAGAGGTCCCCGGCCACGCCCTCGAGCCCGAACCAGCCGGCGGGCGAGACGCGGAAGCCGGTCATCACCTCGTCGATCACCAGCAGGGCGCCGTGCTCGCGGGTGACCTCGCGCAGCCCCTGGTTGAAGCCCGGCTTCGGCGCGACCGCGCCCATGTTCCCCGCGGCGGCCTCGGTGATCACGCAGGCGATCTCGCTGCCCCGCTCGGCGAAGACCTGCCGGACCGCCTCGAGGTCGTTGTACGGCAGGACGACGGTGTCGCCGGCCTGCGCGCCCGTGACGCCCGGACTGGTCGGCAGGCCCAGGGTGGCGACGCCCGAGCCGGCCTGGGCGAGCAGCGCGTCGACGTGGCCGTGGTAGCACCCGGCGAACTTCACGACGACCGTGCGGCCGGTGATGCCGCGGGCCAGCCGGATGGCGCTCATCACGGCCTCGGTGCCCGAGTTCACCAGGCGCACCTGCTCGACCGGCGCGACCCGGTCGATGATCGCCTCGGCCAGCTCGATCTCCGCGGGCGTCGGCGCGCCGAAGGAGAGGCCGGACGCGGCGGCCGACTGCACGGCGTCGACGACGGCGGGGTGCGCGTGCCCGAGGATCATCGGGCCCCACGAGGAGACCAGGTCGACGTAGCGGAGGCCGTCGGCGTCGGTGAGCCAGGGGCCCTGCGCGGAGACCATGAAGCGCGGCGTGCCGCCGACCGAGTTGAACGCGCGGACCGGCGAGTTGACGCCGCCCGGGATCACCTCGGCGGCGCGGGCGAACAGACCCGCGGAGACCTCGGGCGTGATCGGGGTGAAGGGGGCACTCACGACCCCCAGTCTCACATCCGCGCCGCGATCCGGCCCGCGGGGTCGGCGCAGGACACGGGGAGCTCGCCGGTGCGTCGTCGGCGGCCGGCGGGGGCGGGGTCAGCGCCGGGCGGCGAACCAGTCCGCGGAGGGGCGCACGAACATCAGCACCACGCCGGCGACCGCGAGCACCACGGGCGCGACCACGATCAGCGACGACGCACCGCCACCGCCCAGGTTGAGCAGCAGGAACCCGCAGAACAGCACCGTCAGCGCGGTGGCGGCGACCCGGCCCCACGACTTGCCCGCGAAGGCCGCGACCGCGATGCCGATGTAGACCAGCGCCAGCACCGCCACCAGCGCGAGCAGCAGCCGCACGGCCTGCAGGAACTGGTCGAAGGAGACGTTGTACTGGGTGAGCATCGCGTCGAGCCCGAGCTCCGGCGGGAACATGTCCTGGCTGATCGGCACGAACAGCCCGAGCACGCCGAACACGAGGAACGGCACGGCGCTGAGCACCAGCAGGACCAGCGCGCCGACCATCGTGCCGGGCCGGCGGACCTCCCGCGGGCCTGCCTCCGACGGGGTGGGGGCCTGGGAGTACGGGCTGTAGGCGAACTGGCCGGTGTACCGGCCGCCGGTGCTCGGGCCGGCCTGCGGCTCACCGCCCGGCTGGACCCCCTGCGGGTACGGGTTCTGCGGGTACTGCGCGTACTGACCCGTCGAGGGTCCGCTCGGGTAGTAGCGGGGTCCCTCACCCTGGTTGCCGGTGCTCACGGTCACCACGGTACCGGTCAGCCGCGGCGGTGGACGTCCTCCGACAGACGGACCACCGCCGTCACGAACTCGAGGACGACCCGCAGCAGGAGCAGGGCGAACACCGCGACGACGCCGCCGGCGACGAGCGCCGCGACGCCGAGCCCGAAGCCCCGCACGAAGAACCCGATCACGCCCGCGACGTAGCAGAGCGCGGTCAGCACGACGCCCACGACGTAGACGAACCTGACCACCGAGGGCGTGGCGAACCGCTCGAAGTTCAGGTCGGTGAGGGCGCCGAGCACGCCGGGCTCCTGGTCGGTCCGCATGGGATCAGTCCAGCAGACCCGCGACCTCGGTCGCCCAGTAGGTCAGCACCACGTCCGCGCCGGCGCGGCGCAGCGAGGTCAGCGTCTCGACGATCGTCCGCTCGCGCTCCAGCCAGCCCTGCGCGGCGGCGGCCTCGATCATCGCGTACTCGCCGGAGACCTGGTACGCGGCGACCGGGACGTCGGCGGTGTCGGCGACGGTCCGCAGCACGTCCAGGTACGGGAGCGCGGGCTTGACCATCACCATGTCCGCGCCCTCCTCCAGGTCCAGCGCGAGCTCGCGCATCGCCTCGCGGAGGTTCGCGCCGTCCTGCTGGTAGGTCTTGCGGTCGCCCTTCAGCTGGCTCTCGACGGCCTCGCGGAACGGCCCGTAGAAGGCGCTGGCGTACTTGGCGGTGTAGGCGAGGATGCCGGTGTCGGCGAAGCCCGCCTCGTCGAGCGCCTCGCGGATCACCCCGACCTGCCCGTCCATCATGCCGCTGGGCGCCACGAGGTGGGCCCCGGACTCGGCCTGCACCACGCCCATCCGCGCGTAGATCTCGAGCGTGGCGTCGTTGTCGACGCAGCCCCGCTCGTCGACCACCCCGCAGTGCCCGTGGTCGGTGAACTCGTCCAGGCACAGGTCGGACATCAGCACCGTGGAGTCGCCCAGCTCGGCGCGCAGGTCCTTGAGCGCGACGTTCAGGATCCCCTCGGGGTCGGTCGCCCCGGACCCGACGGCGTCGTGGTGCTCGGGCACGCCGAACAGCATGATCCCGCCCACCCCCGCCTGCACGGCCTCGGTGGCCGCCTTGCGCAGGGTGTCGCGGGTGTGCTGGACGACCCCCGGCATCGACGAGATGGGCGTCGGCTCCGCGGCGCCCTCCTTCACGAACATCGGCAGGACCAGGTGCCGGGGCCGCAGCTCGGTCTCGGCCACCAGCCTGCGCAGCGCCGGGGTGGAACGCAGCCGGCGGGGACGCTGGGCGGGATAGGCCATGGGCCCAGGGTACGACCGGGATGGTGGGGTTGGTCGGGCGGCTCGGCCCTGATGACGGGTTGATCGGGAGGAGCGGAGCCGCAGCTCAGGAGGTGTGACCGGGATGGTGGGGTTGGTCGGGCGGCTCGGCCCTGATGACGGGTTGATCGGGAGGAGCGGAGCCGCAGCTCAGGAGGTGTGACCGGGTGGGGGGTGGCTCGGGTGCGCGGGTCGGGCTCGCGGTTCGGGCCGGGCGGGCTCCGTGTGGGCACACCCGCCGGGGCGCGGCACATCCTGTCGACCGGGTGTGGGAGCGAGCTCTCGGGTGTGGGACCAGGTCACAGCGGGTGTGTCGGGCACGACTGGCTGTGGGACCAGGTCGCAGCAGGGTGACGTGCACGGGCGGGTGTGGCCGCTGTCGGGCGGATGTGGGCCGGGCAGGCGGGTGTGTCGTGCACGGACGGGTGCGGAAGGGCGACGGGAGGAAGATCGACTGTTGCCGCAGGTCGAGTGCGGGGCGCCGGGCGGAGCAGCGGGGCGGACGGGCGCTCACGAGGGTGGGGTCGGTGACGGAGAGTGTCACCCGATACGGCATCCTGCGCGCGTGACCAAACCGGGACGCAGCGTCATCGCCCTCCTTCTCGATCGATCCAGCTCGCTCGGCCCGCTCCGCGACGACGTGCGTGCCGCGACCGCCGACCTCCTCGCGCACCAGGCCGGGCTGCCCGGCGAGGTCGAGGTCTACCCGACCACGACCGGGCGTCGCGCCGGGAAGCTGCGCGGCGGTGTCCGGGCCGCCGACGCCGCCGTGCCGAAGCTCCGCGGCCGGGGTACCGAGGCGGTCCGCGACTCGCTCGGCGCCCTGATCAGCGGCCTGGGCCGGTCGCTCGCCGGGATGCCGGAGCAGGAACGCCCCACGCGGGTGTTCGTGCTGGTGGTCACCGGCGGTGCCGACGAGGGCAGTGCCGTCTGGGGTCCCGACGCGCTGCGCGACCTCGTCGCCGCCCAGGAGCGGGACTACGCGTGGGAGGTCGTCACGGTCACCGTCGCGGAGCACGCCGGGCTCGCGCCGTGGGGCGCCGGGCACCGGTCCCTGGGGGTCGCGCCGCGGGGCGACTGCGTGCGGGCGGCGCTCGCCGCCGCGTCGGCCTACATCGGGCGGGCCCGCGCCGCCGGGCCGTGGGAGCCCGTCGCGGGGATCACGCAGGAGGAGCGCTGGGCGGCGTACCCGCCGGACTTCCACGCGGCTCCGGAGCCCGAGCCCGCCGCCGAGGCGCCGGTCCCGGCGGTCGCCCAGTCCCCCGTCGACAGTGCCCCCGTCGAGAGCGCCCCCGTCGAGAGCGCCCCCGTCGAGAGCGCCCCCGTCGAGAGCGGCCCCGTCGTACCGGTCGACGACACCCCCACCGAGGCCATCCCGGTCCTCACCGCGCAGCGCCTCGCCGAGGCCGACCGCGCCGCCGCGGCGGAGCGGCGCCGCTGGTGGGACCGCTTCCGCAAGCCCGCCACCGTCGGCTCCTGACGGCCCGGTTCGCGGGCGGGTC
The DNA here is from genome assembly GCF_042658055.1 of Pseudonocardia lutea. NCBI lineage: Bacteria > Bacillati > Actinomycetota > Actinomycetes > Pseudonocardiales > Pseudonocardiaceae > Pseudonocardia > Pseudonocardia lutea. The sequence continues at coordinate 51,913 of NZ_JBHSQK010000108.1, read as the reverse complement.
CCGCCCGCCCGCGAACCGCGTCCCGGCCGAGCGCTCGGCGGACGATCACGGGCCGATCACCTCGGGCGTGATCCGTCCGAGCGTCACGCGAGAGCTGCCGGAACGACGCTCCGGCACCTCCCGGCGGAGCTGATCGACCCGAGCGTCACGCAAGAGCTGCCGGAACGACGCTCCCGTGCCTCTCGGGCGAGCTGATCGACCCGAGCGTCACCCGACAGACGCCGCGCAGCACTCGCGTCCCACTCGGCACGATCACGAGCCGGACGACCGCGTGTGGCCGACACCGAACATCCCGCGCGGTCGTCACCCGCCACGGCACCACCCGGCCGACGGGCCCGCGCTCCGCACACACCGTCGGCCCCTCGCACCCATCGCGGAACGTGTGTGCGAGGGGCCGACCCTGTGTGCGACCCGAGAACGGCGGAGGGCCGCACCTCGGCGAGGTGCGGCCCTCCGGCACGAGCGGCGCGAGCGGCTCAGCGGCGGCGCGCCTTGACCTTCTTCGGCGGCGGCAGCGCACCCTCGGCGCGGAGCTTGGCGGCGTGCGCGGCCAGGGCGTCGACCAGGGTGGGCACCCGGGCCTCCTCCGGCTGGACGTCGACACGCAGGCCGAACTCCCGGGCCGTCTCCGCGGTGGCCGGGCCGATGCAGGCGACCAGCGTGCGCGCGTGCGGCTTGCCGGCGATGCCCACCAGGTTCCGGACGGTCGACGACGAGGTGAAGCACACCGCGTCGAACCCGCCGGTCTTGATGGCCTCGCGGATCGGCGCGGGCGGCGGGGCGGCCCGGACGGTCCGGTAGGCGGTGACGTCGTCGATCTCCCAGCCGCGCTCGGTCAGCCCGGCGGCGAGGGTCTCGGTGGCGATGTCGGCCCGCGGCAGCAGGACGCGGTCGACCGGGTCGAGGACGTCGTCGTGCGGCGGGAACAGCTCGAGCAGGCCCTCGGAGGTGGAGCTCTGCGCCTCGTTCACGTCCGGCACCAGCTCGGGCACGATGCCGAACTCGCGCACCTTCTCGGCGGTCGCCGTGCCGACGCAGGCGATCTTCACGCCGGAGAAGGCGCGGGCGTCGAGCCCGAACTCGGCGAACTTCTCCCAGATCGCGCGCACGGCGTTGGTCGAGGTGAACACGACCCAGGCGTAGCGGCCGTCGACCAGGCCCTTGACCGCGCGCTCCATCTGCGTGGGCGAGCGCGGCGGCTCGACGGCGATGGTCGGGACCTCCTCGGGGATGGCCCCGTGCATCCGCAGCCGGTCGCTCATCACGCCCGCCTGGTCCTTGGTGCGCGGCACCAGGACCCGCCAGCCGTACAGCGCGCGGGACTCCCACCAGGACAGGTCCGCCCGCGAGGCGACCTCGGCGCCGACGGTGAGGACCAGCTGGCCCTCGAGCTCGGCGGCGTCGGACGCCATCGACCCGATCGTCGTGGTGACGGTCTTCTGGGTGGACTCCGTGCCGTGCGCGGTGACGGCGACCGGGGTCTCGGCCGGGCGGCCCTGCCCGGTGAGCGCGGACGCGACCTCGGCGAGGTGCGCGGCGGCGGCCTGCAGGACGAGCGTGCCGGGCGCGCCGGCCAGGGCTGCCCAGTCGACGCCGGCCCGGACGTCCGCCTCGACGTGCGCGGACCCGAGCGGCACGCCCGCGTAGGCGGGGACGGCGGTGCCGGCCGGGACGCCGGGCACGACGTCGAACGCCACGCCCTCCGCAGCGACTGCGCGCGCCTCGGCCACCACGGCGTCGAGGGTCAGCGGGTCGCCGGCGACGAGCCGCACGACCGGCCGCCCGGCGCGGGCCTCGGTGAGGAGGTCGCCCGCGACGTCGGCGGGCTGCCCGACGGCCGGCCGGACCTCGGCGCCCTCGGCGACCAACGCGAGGACGGCCTCGGGCACGTCGGGGTCGTTCACGACCAGCGGCGCGGAGGCGAGCACCTCCTTCGCGCGCACGGTCAGCAGGCCCGGATCGCCCGGGCCGCTGCCCACGAAGGCGATCCGACCGGCGGTCGGCGGTGTGCGAGTCATTCTCCAGCTCCCGATCCAGCGGTTCCCGAGGCACCGCGCGCTGCCGGCCGCGGCAGGTCGTCGGCGCCCATGTCGAGCAGCTCGTGCGCGAGGTCCACCCCGAGCTTCTCGGCGTTCTCCATGTCTCCGGTGGCGGACGCACGCAGCAGCGCGCCCTCGGCCACCTCCCCGATCCCCACGACCGCGCGCAGCGACAGCCGCTCGATCACGCGGCCCGCGTCGTCGAGGTCCTCGACGACGTCCGCGTGCGCGGCCACCGGCGCGCTGCAGCCGGCCTCGAGGGCGGCGAGCACCGCGCGCTCGGCGGTGACCGCCGCGCGCACGCCCGCGTCGTCGAGCGTCGCGGCGAGGAAGCGGGCCAGCTCCTCGTCCTCGGCCCGGCACTCGATCGCCAGCGCGCCCTGTGCGGGGGCGGGCAGCATCTGCAGGGGGTCGAGCAGCTCGCTCGCCTCCTCCACGCGCCCGAGCCGGCGCAGCCCCGCCGCGGCGACGACGACGCCGTCGAGCTCACCCGAGGTCACCTTGCCGATCCGGGTGTCGACGTTGCCCCGGATCGGGACGACCTCCAGGCCCAGCCCGAGCGCGTTCAGCTGCACGGCCCGGCGCGGCGAGCCCGTGCCGATCCGCGAGCCCGCGGCCAGCTCGCCGAGCACCAGGCCGTTCCGGGCCACGAGCGCGTCCCGCGGGTCCTCCCGGGCCGGCACGGCGGCGAGGGTCAGCCGCGGGTCCGGCGCGGTGGGCAGGTCCTTGTAGGAGTGCACCGCGACGTCGACCTCGCCGGCCACCAGCGCCTCCCGCAGCTGCGAGACGAACACCCCGACGCCGAGCTGCGCGATCGGCGCGGCGGACCGGTCCCCGGTGGTGTGCACGTCGACCAGCTCGGCGGGCCGCCCGGCGGCCCGGATCAGGTCGGCGACCTGCCCGGACTGCGCGACGGCGAGCTTGCTGGGCCGGGTGCCGACGCGGAGGGTGCGACTGTCCACGGCGGTCACCGGTCGGCCTCGGCGTCGGCACGCCCGGCCTCGGGGCCCGCCCGGCGCACCGGCGCCTCGAGCGCCGCGGCGACCTCGTGGCCGTTGAGCGGCTGCTCCACGGTGCCGGCGACGGCGGCGGGCTTCTGCGGGTCGAGCTCGAACAGCGTGCGCAGCGCGGCCGCGTAGCTGTCCCCGTCCGGGCCCTCGGCCAGCTTCTTGACCTGCACCGTCGGCGTGTGCAGCAGCTTGTCGACGACGCGGCGGACCGTCCGGGTGAACTCGTCGCGGACCTCGTCGGACAGCTCCGGCAGCCGCGACGACAGCCGCAGCAGCTCGGCGTCGACCACCTCGGAGGCGCGCCGGCGCAGCGCGGTGACGGTCGGCGTGACCTCGGCCGAGCGCTGCGCGGCCAGGTAGTTCTGGGCCTCCTCGGCCACCAGCTCGCGGGCCGCGGAGACGGCGTCGGCGGCCCCCCCGAGATCCTCGCGGACGAGCCGGCGCTGCAGCGCGATGAGGTCGACGACGGTCACGCCCTCGATCTCCGCCACGGCCGGGTCGACGTCGCGGGGCAGCCCGAGGTCGCAGACGACGAACGGGCGGGTGCGGCCGGCCGTCCCGGCCTCGACCGCGGCGCGCTCGACGACGGTGCCGATCGCGCCGGTGCAGGCGACCATGAGGTCCGCGGCGGAGACGGCGGCGGGCAGCTCGTCGAGCAGGCCGGCCCGGGCGGGCACGCCCTGCTCGATGCTCTTCCGCGCGAGCCGCCGGGCCCGCTCGGCGGAGCGGTTGAGCACGATGATCTCGGCGGCGCCGGCGCGGCGGAGGTGGGCGGCGGCCAGCGCGCCCATGGCCCCGGCCCCGACGATCACGGCACGGGTGCCGGTCAGCTCGCCGTCCGCCTGGCCGAGGACGGCGGACGCGTCCCGCAGCGCCTCCGACACCACGGAGGCGCCGGCGGCGTCGATGCCGGTGCGGGCGTGCACCCGCTTGCCCACGCGCAGCGCCTGCTGGGCGAGCTCGTGCAGGACGCGGCCGACGGTGCCGGCCTCGTCCGCCGTCGCGTACGCCTGGCGCAGCTGGCCGAGGATCTGCGACTCGCCGACGACCATCGAGTCCAGCCCGGCGGCGACCGAGAACAGGTGCTGCACGGCCGAGCCGGCGTAGTGCACGAAGAAGTGCTCGGTGAGGTCCTGCAGCGGCAGGCCGGAGTGCCGCGCGAGGACCTCGGAGACGTCCGCGAGCCCGCCGTGGAAGGCGTCGACCACCGCGTAGACCTCGACCCGGTTGCAGGTCGAGAGCAGGGTCACCTCGCTCACGTGCGGGCACCGCACCATCTCGTCGAGGAGCTTGGGCACGTCGTCCGCGGACACCGCGACCTTCTCCAGGACGTCGACGGGCGCACTCCGGTGCGAGAGGCCCACGACGAGAACACTCATGAGAGCGGCACCGCCGATCCGTTGCGTCCGTTCACGACCCGGCTCACGGCCGGGGCGTCTGGGTCCACACCCGCCGCGGCGGCGTTGCCACGTCCGGCGACGTGGAAGGCCAGCACCTGCAGCTCGACGGCGAGGTCCACCTTGCGGACCTCCACCTCGTCGGGCACCTGCAGGACCGTGGGGGCGAAGTTGAGGATGGAGCGCACGCCCGCCGCGACCAGCTTGTCGCAGACGCCCTGCGCGGCCTGCGCCGGCGTCGCGATCATGCCGATCGTGACGCCCGCGGCGGGGCACTCCCGGGGAATGTCGCGCACGTGGTGCACGACGATCCCGTTGATCTTGATCCCGACCAGGTCGGGGTCGACGTCGAACAGCGCGGTCACGGGGAAGCCCCGGCCGCCGAAGCCGCCGTAGCCCGCCAGGGCGTGGCCGAGGTTGCCGACGCCGACCAACGCCACGGCCTGCGGGTGGTCGAGGCCGAGCACCCGCTCGAGCTCGTGCTGCAGCGAGGCCACGTCGTACCCGACCCCGCGGATGCCGTAGCTGCCGATGTGGCTGAGGTCCTTGCGCAGCTTCGCCGAGTTGACCCCGGCGACGGACGCGAGCTCCTCGCTGGAGACGGTCTCGGCGCCGCCCTCGGCGAGCTGGCCGAGCACTCGCAGGTAGACCGCGAGCCGGGCGACCGTCGCCTCGGGGATGGCGCGGACCACGCGGCCCGGGGCGGACCCGGTGGGGGTGCCGGGGGTGTCGGCGGTCGAGGAGCCGGCCTGCGGCGGCAGCGTCACGCGGCGGCTCCTCGGGCGTCGTACTCGTCGTGATGGGGCCGCGTCCGGGACGGCGGCGGCCTGCGCGACCGGCACTGCCCGGCCGGGCTGGAGCCGGTCGGGTCGTTCGGCGGCGACGCCCGTCCACGGTAGTCGCTCGTGAAGGCGTGCACAAAGTTGCGATCTTGGTCCGGGACGTGCTCCGGGCCCGGCCCGTGCACGGTCGGGGCATGCGGACCGGTGGTCGCCCCGGACCTGCCGCTCACCGCGTTTGCGTACCCCGCACGTGGCGTTCGACACGCGCGGGGCGCGGGCGGGTCGGGGACGGCCCGGAGCCGGACCCCGGAGCGATCAGGCCTGCGGGGTGAGGACCGTGTCGATCAGGAAGAGGGTCGCGTTGCCGGTCGGGATGTTCCCGCAGACGACGGTCGCGGTGGTGCCCGCGGCGTCGGCGACCGTCATCGTCGCGCCCGTGCCGCCGATCCGCACCTGGCCGCCGGCGAGCTCGGTCGAGGTGCCCGCGGTCCGCAGCTCCTCGGCGCTCGCCCGGGTCCCCGACACGTGGTACTGCAGCACGGTCGCGAGCCGGGCGGGGTCGGCCTCGAGGGCGGCGCGCTGCTCCGCCGGGAGCGTGGCGAAGGCGTTGTCGGTGGGAGCGAAGACCGTCAGCCCGGGTGCGGCGTTGAGCGCCTCGGTGAGGTTCGCCCGGCCGACCAGCGCGGCGAACGTGCGCAGCTGCGGGTTCGTCCCGGCGGCCGCGGCGACCGGGGCCTGCGACATGCTCGCGAGCGAACCGGGGTCGTCGCCGGTGGGGAGCCCGCCGCAGCCCGGCCCGAAGACCGCGGCCTCCGTGGTACTGCCCGGCACCTCGGGCGTCCGCGGCCCGGCCGCGGCGACGGTGGGCACCGGCGGCACGTCCGTCGCGGTGGACGGCTCCTGGCTGGGCGCGGAGCACGCCCCCAGCACGACGACGGCGGCCGCTGCCGCTCCGAGGGTGGCCAGACGCTGGATGCTGCGCACGACTTCTCTCCTTCCCGGGGCCTGCCCATGCCTAACGTGTCGGCCGCCGGCACGCCCGACCGAAGGGATCACGATCGGGTCTCGGCTCCGGGCGGGCCGGGGCTCAGGCGGCGGAGAAGATCATGGCGGGCCAGCCGGTGGCACCGTCCGGCAGGACGTCGGCGCGCTCCTCGGTCTGCAGGTTCCCCAGGCCGTCCGTGGCGCGGGCCCGCACGGTGTGGCTGCCCGGCCCGACCTCGACCGTGCCGCGCCACATCCGCCAGGTGTCCCCGCCGAGCTGCGCGGCGAGCTCGGCCCCGGCCCACGGGCCGCCGTCGACGCTGATCTCCACCCGCGAGATCCCGCGCGGCTGCGACCACGCGATCCCCGCGACGGTGACCCGGCCGGCCGGCACCTGCCCGAACCTGCGGGGCAGGTCGATCCGGCACTCCGTCTTGACCGGCCCGCGCTCGCCCCAGCCGCGCTGCGTCCAGTAGGAGTCGCGGGCGGCGAAGGAGGTCAGCTCGAGGTCGGTGACCCACTTGGTGGCCGAGACGTAACCGTAGAGCCCGGGCACGACCATGCGCACCGGGAAGCCGTGCTCGGCGGGCAGCGCCTCGCCGTTCATCCCCAGCGCCAGCAGCGCCCCGCGCCCGGGTTCGAGGACGACGTCGGTGGGGGTGCCGGCCGTCCAGCCGTCCGTGCTGGTGGAGAGGATCTGGTCGGCGCCGGGCAGCGGCCCCGCCTCCCGCACGACGTCGGCCAGCTCGACGCCGACGAACCGGGCCGTGGAGATGAGGTCACCGCCGACCTCGTTGGACACGCAGGTCATCGTGATCGTCCGCTCGACGAGCGGGCGGGCGAGCAGGTCGTCGACGGTCAGGGTGAGCTCCCGCGCCACCCGCCCGTGCACCCGCAGCCGCCAGTCCTCGGCGCGCAGCTGCGGCACCCGCAGGGCCGTGTCGATCCGGTAGAACTCCGGGTTCGGCGTGACGAAGCGGGTGGTGCCGAGCTCGGCGGCGAAGTCCGTGCCGGGCGGCAGCGGGGCCTCGCGGGCGACGGTCGCCGCGGCGAGGCGCTGGGTGAGGCGGGTGCGGGAGTCGACCGTCCCGCGCCCGAGCGCCGCACCGATCCCGCCGGCGGCCAGCGCCCCGAGCCCGACCGCCGCCGACGCGCCGAGCAGCACGGTGCGTCGGGGCAGGCCGCGCGGGCCCGGCGCCGCGGCCGCCGCCGCGTGGGCGAGGGCCAGCCCGTGCAGCGTGCGGACCGTCCACAGGCCCGCGGCCGTCGCGACGACCGGTGCGATCAGGTCGGCGGCCGTGAAGGCCGGGCCGAGCACGACGGCGGCGATCCCGGCCAGCCCCAGGATCCCGATCACGACCTGCGCCGGGACGACCGAGCGACGGGACGCCAGCCCGGCGGCCACCGCGACCAGGAGCAGCACCACGGCCATCCCGGCGAGCAGCACCGGCTTGTCCGCCGTGCCGAACGCCGACTTCGCGAACCCGACGACCGGCGGCGGCGCCGCGCGCACCACCGCGTCGCCGACCGCGAGGTAGGGCGACGACGTGGGCGACAGCAGCCCGGCGACGAGCTGGCCCGCGCCGAGCGCCGCGCCGACGGCGAGCACCGCGACCGCGGCGGCGTCGGGACGCGACAGCACGGGGGCGGCAGGACGGGCGAGGGTCCGGCTCACGTCCATGGTTCGCCTCCGGAGCCGCGGGGGTTCGCCCGCGTCATGGGTCCATACTGCGCCCGGGACCGGCTCCTGAAGCCGTGACGGATCCCTGCTGCGGACAGTGCGGGGCTCAGCCCTCGAGGGCCCTGCGGAACCGCTCCTCCTCGACCCGGTAGTAGCCGTGCTGCTTCCCGTCGATGAGGATCACCGGCACCATGTCGCCGTACTCGGCGCGCAGCTCCGGGTCCGCGTCGACGTCCTCGGTGCGCCACGCGACGCCCAGCTCGCGGCAGATCCGCGCGACGTCCGCCTCGGCGGCCTCGCACAGATGGCAGTTCGCCCTGCTCAGCAGGGTCACCGTCCGACTCATGCCGTCCCCGTCCCCGCCAGCACCCGCCGGGCGATCTTGCCGGTCGGCGTGCGCGGCAGCTCGTCGACGAACGCGATCACGGTGGGCCGCTTGAAGCGGGCCAGCCGGGTCGCGCAGTACTCCCGGACCGCGTCCTCGTCCGGGTCGGTCCCCGGCGCGGGCACGATCACGGCCTTGACCGCGGCGCCGGTCCGGTCGTCGGGCACCCCGACGACCGCCACCTCGGCCACCTCGTCCATCCCGGCGAGGACCTGTTCGACCTCACGGGGGTAGACGTTGAAGCCGTTGACGATCACCAGGTCGGTCGAGCGGTCCACGAGGTGGAGGTCGCCGTCCGCGTCGAGGTAGCCGACGTCCGCGGTGCGGAACCAGCCCTCGGCGTCCGGCCCGCCCTCGCCCGTCGGCCAGTAGCCGGAGAAGAGGTTGGGCCCGCGCAGCGCGACCAGCCCGGTGTCGTCCTCCGGGTCGGAGAAGACGTCGGCCGTGTCGCCCTCCTCGCCCTCCTCGGCGACCCGCCCGGCGAGCGGTTCACCCTCGGCGTCGACCAGCCGCAGCTCGACGCCGGGGATCGGGCGGCCGACCGAGCCCGGCTTGCTGCACCCCGGGAGGGTGCAGGTGACCACCGGGCCGGCCTCGGAGAGCCCGTAGCCCTCGAGCACCTCCATCCCGGTGGCCTCGCGGAAGGCGCTCAGCCAGGCGGGCGGCAGCGGGGCGCCGCCGGAGGTGCAGATCCGCACGCCCTCCAGGGCGCGCCGCAGCTCCGCGGCCGGCAGGTCGAGCAGCGCGCGGTAGAGCGACGGGACACCGGCCAGCGCGCTGACCCGGTGGTCGCGCAGGATGCCCGGCGTGGCCGCGGCGTCGAACCGCTCGGTGAGCACGGCGGTGGCCCCCGCCCAGCAGACCTGCAGCAGGCCCGCGGCCAGCCCGAAGCTGTGGAACAGCGGCAGCGCCAGCAGGACCCGGTCCGCCGGGGTGACCGGGGCCGGGCGCAGCGCGGCGGTCTGCTCGCGGTTGGCCAGCAGGGCGCGGTGGGAGAGCTGCACGCCGCGCGGCCGGCCGGTGGTGCCGGAGGTGTAGATGAGCAGCGCGATCGCCTCGCCGCCGGGCGGCTCCGCGACCGGGGTGGCGGGCGGCTCGGCCCGGACCGGTGGCCCGCCGAGCACCGGCACCCCGGCCTCCCGCGCGACGTCGGCCGCGACGCCGCCGTCCGCGACGACGGCGGCCGGGCGGGCGTCGTCGAGGACCACCGCGACCTCGCGGGCCACCGACCGCTGGCCGACCGGGACGGCGATCGCCCCGGCGCGCAGCACGCCGAACAGGGCCACGCAGAAGCCGGCGCCGTTGGGCAGGACCAGCACGACGCGGTCGCCGTGCCCGATCCCGGCGGCGGCGAGCCGGGCGGCCTCCGCGTCCGCGGCGGCGTCGAGCTCCCCCCAGGTCAGCGTGCGCCCGGCCGTGACGTCGACGACCGCGGGCTGACCGGGCTCGCGGCGCGCCGCCCGGCGGACCAGCTCACCCAGGTGCACGACCGCGTCGGACCCGGTGCCGGGGCTCTGGGGGAAAGGCTGCACGCGCCGAGTCTGGCAGACGGCCGGGCCCCGCAGACGCCCGGCGGAGGAGGAGAACCGCACCCGCGTGTGTGGAACGACCACCGGCCCAGAGCGCAACCCCCGTGCGCCCGACGGCAGGGCGACACGCCGCCACTCGGCGCGTCGACCGAACACGCTGCGCCACGACCACGTTGACCGCGCGTGACCGTCCGCTCACCGGATAAGGCATTCGGCGAGCGGTGGCACCCGTCCGGGTGCCGGGGGGCTGCCCTAGAGTCCGCCCCCACAACCTGCCAACGCCGGACCCGCGGGTTCGGCACGAGTTCTCACCCAAGGGAGTGGCATGCAGCCTGTTGCCAGCGCACCGCGGGTCCGCCCGCGCTGCCCTGTCCGACACCGGGTGCACCGGGCTTCATGACCTCCTCGATGCGTCCCGACGGGCTGCTCCCCACGGAGCGGTTCACGCCGTCGCACCCGACCGGTGCCGGCGCGACCCCGTCCTCCTGGTCGGACCTGCCCCGCCAGGCCCGGTCCGGCGGCTCGACCACCCACCCGCCGGCTCCCGACGCCGCTCCCCCGTCCGCGCCCGACCCGACCGCCCCGGCCCCCGGCCGGACCCCGGGCGGCCGGCCGATCCGACAGCAGGCGCCCGTGACAGCTCCCCCCGTCGCCCGTCCCCACGCCGTCCCGCCACCCGCGGGACCGCCGCCGTCCGGTCCCCCCGCGGGCCCGCCGCCCCGCTCCGCCGAGCCGGAGGCCGTCGAGCCCCGCCCGGAGGCCGAGGACGGCGGCGGCTCCTGGGTCCTGGTCAAGGCCTGCCAGGCGGGCGACCAGGACGCGTTCAAGGAGCTGTACGCGCGCTACCACGAGGTCGTCTTCCGGTACGTGCTGTTCCGGCTCGGCGACCGCACCCTGGCCGAGGACCTCACCCAGGAGACCTTCCTGCGCGCGCTGCGCCGGATCGGCTCGGTGAGCTACCAGGGCCGCGACATCGGGGCCTGGTTCGTCACGATCGCCCGGAACCTGATCTTCGACCACGTCAAGTCCAGCCGGTACCGCCTGGAGTCGACGACCGCGGACATGGTCGAGCACTCGCCCAGCACCCACGGGCCCGAGCAGCAGGTCATCGAGAACGCTACGAACTCCGAGCTGCTCAAGGCGATCGAGAAGCTCAACCCGGACCAGCAGGACTGCATCCGCATGCGGTTCCTGCAGGGCCTGTCGGTCGCCGAGACGGCGCAGCGGATGAACCGCGCGGAGGGGGCGGTCAAGGCGCTGCAGCACCGCGCCGTCCGCCGCCTGGCGCAACTGCTCCCCGAGGGGCTGCGGTGAACGGCGGGGCCTATATCGCGAACTACATGCTTGTCGTTACGGATGCGACGAGTGAGCCACACCAATCGGTGAACGGTCTCTGTGCCGTAACCGACGACCGCCCGTCTCGTTGTGTGGGTGAACGTCGGCAGAGCGCGAGGCCCCGATCGGGCCGGACGCTGACGAACAGTGCAGGGATGCAGTGAGGACGGCGAACATGCCCGCGGGACGATGGGGCTCGGACGACGAGTGGTGGGACGGGGAGCACCTCGACCCACTCTTCACGCCGGACGACGACCTGGAGCACGAGCTGGCCCTCGCGGCCGCGCTCGATCGCAGTCGTACCGACCTGAGCCCGGACGCCGAGACCTCCGAGCGCATGCGCGCGGACTTCTTCGCCGCCCTGGAGAAGGAATGGGGCGCGCCGGAGGAGTCCGCCACCGAGCGCACCACCCGGATCGAGCCGGTCCCGGCCGACGCGTTCGACCAGACGACCGACCTCACCGCCGCGCTGCGGCCGGAGGGCCCCGAGGGGGCGACCCGCTCCGGCTCCTCCGGAGAGCGCACCGTGGCGGCGACGAGCGGCGCGGCCGGCACCGGGTCCCGGCGGTCGAAGCGCGGCCCCCGACACGTGCTGCCCGCCGACCACCCGGACAACCCGGGGCGCGCCGGCGGCTCGCGCGGCCCCGGCGGGCGGCGGCCGAGCCTGCGCAAGCGGGTCGCCCTGGTCGGCGGCGCCGCGGCGCTCGCGCTGGTTGCCCTGACCGGCGGCACGGCGATGATGAGCGGCGACGCGCTGCCCGGCGACACGCTCTACGCCGTCAAGCTGGCCACCGAGTCCACCGGCACCGCCTTCACCTTCGGCGACGCGGCCAAGGCGCAGCGCCACCTCGACCTGGCCGCGACCCGGCTCGACGAGGTGCGCCGCCTGCAGCAGGCCGGTCGCACGCCGAGCGCCGACACCTACGAGACCGCGCTCACCGCGTTCGACGACGCGGCGAGCGAGGGCTCCCGGATGCTGCTCGCCGGCGCGCAGCCGCCGACCGACACCGGCCTCGACGACCTCGACGCGTGGGCGCAGAAGCAGGCCCGGGCCATCGAGGCCCTGCGCGCGTCCGGCGACGTGCCGGGCGCCGACCGTTCGGCGCGGCTGCTGGAGCGCATGTCGGATCGGGCCGCGGCCCTGCAGGCCCGCATGGGCTGCAGCGAGGTCAGCGACGGCGTCGACGACCTCGGTCCGATCCCGGCCACGAGCCCGTGCGTCCCGGTGGCCTCGAACGCCGGCCGGGGTGACGGCGCGGTCGACGCGCGGGTCCCGAACGGCAGCCCGCAGTCCGCGAGCACCAGCCCGGCCGCGCCGTCGGACAGCACCGGACCCCAGCCCTCGGGCGACCCGGCCACGGACGAGAACGGCGTGCTGTCGGACGTCCTGCCCGGAACCGGCGAGGCCGGGGCGACCAGCACCACTCCCAGCGGCTCGGCGAGGTCCAGCAGCACCGAGCGGAGCTCGTCGGACGCGCCCGGTGGCGGGAGTGGCGGCGGGGGCGGCCTCCTGCCCCCGATCCAGGTGCCGCCGCTGCTGCCCGGCCTCGGGCCGATCACCATCGGCTGAACGACGGGTCGTCGACACGACGACGGAGCGGGGCCGTGCGGTGACACACCGTGCGGCCCCGTTCCACGTCCGGACCGTTTCGCGTCGGTGCCAGCGGGGCCGTTCAGTAGGCTGGACGGGCGGTACCCGGCCGGTCACGGAGCGGGCGGGAGCCGGCGGATCGGCGAGGTGGGCGCGGACCGGTACGGACGGGACGGACCGGACGGCCCCAGGTGGTAGGACCCGAGGTGGTTGTGGAGCACGGTGAGCCGCAGGACGCGGACGCGCAGGGCCGGGAGGGCCCCGCGGACCCGCTTCGGAACGGCGCCGGCCGGCGGGCGGGCGTCACCGAGACGACGGACGTGATCGAGGAGGCCACCGCGGTCGACCGGGCGCAGCGCGCGGGTCAGGCCGCGGCGGGCGCCGCCGTGGCCGCGGGCGAGACACCGTCGCCGTCCGAGGCGGCCGACGTGGACCTCACCGCGGCCGCCTTCTTCGACGTCGACAACACGATGATGGTCGGCGCCTCGATCTTCCACTTCGCCCGCGGGCTGGCCGCCCGCAAGTTCTTCACCACCTCCGACCTCGCCGGCTTCGCCTGGCAGCAGCTCAAGTTCCGGATCGGCGGGCGCGAGGACTCCAGCGGCATCGCGGGGCACCGGGACACCGCGCTGTCGTTCGTCGCGGGCCGGCCCGTGGACGAGGTCGTCTCGTTGGGCGAGGAGATCTACGACGAGCTCATGGCCGACCGGATCTGGGCGGGCACCCGCGCGCTGGCGCAGATGCACCTCGACGCGGGGCAGCGGGTCTGGCTGGTCACGGCCACGCCCGTCGAGCTGGCCCTGATCATCGCCCGGCGGCTCGGCCTGACCGGGGCGCTCGGCACGGTCGCGGAGAGCGTCGACGGGCACTACACGGGGCGCCTGGTCGGCGAGATCCTGCACGGCCCGGCCAAGGCCCACGCGGTGCGGGCACTGGCCGCCACCGAGGGCCTGGACCTGCGCCGCTGCACCGCCTACTCGGACTCGGTGAACGACGTGCCGATGCTGTCCGCGGTGGGCACCGCCGTCGCCGTCAACCCGGACGCGGAGCTGCGGGACGTCGCCAAGGAGCGCGGCTGGCAGATCCGCGACTTCCGCACCGGGCGCAGGGCCGCCCGGATCGGGGTGCCCTCGGTGCTCGGCGCGGGCGCCGTTGCCGGGGCGGTCGCCGCCGGCGTGGCCTACCGGCGGCGCTGAGCGCCCGGTCCGGTCCCTCAGCCGAGGAACACGTTCCGCCGCTGGCTCAGCAGCCGGTACAGGGTGTGCTGGATGGTCTCGCGCACCTGGTCGGTCAGGTTGAACACGAGCATCGGGTCCTCGGCGTCCGCCGGGGTGTACGCGTCGAGCGAGATCGGCTCGCCGAACTCGATGTACCACTTCGACGGCAGCGGGACGAGACCCAGCGGGCCGAGCAGCGGGAAGGTCGGCGTGATCGGGAAGTACGGGGCGCCGAGCAGCCGGGCGAGCGGCGGGACGTCGCCGATCTTCGGGTAGATCTCCTCCGCGCCGACGATCGAGCACGGGATGATCGGCACGCCGGTGCGCAGGGCCGCCGAGACGAACCCGCCGCGGCCGAAGCGCTGCAGCTTGTAGCGGTCCTTGAACGGCTTGCCGATGCCCTTGAAGCCCTCGGGGAAGACCCCGACCAGCTCGCCGGAGGACATCAGCCGCTCCGCGTCGGCGTTGCAGGCAAGGGTGGCGCCGTTCTTGCGGGCCAGTTCGCCGATCAGGGGCAGCTTGAACATCAGGTCCGCGCCGAGCAGCCGCAGCCGGCGGCCGGCGGGGTGCTCGTCGTGCAGCGCCTGGATGGTCATCAGCGCGTCGAGCGGGAGCGTGCCCGAGTGGTTGGCGACGATGAGTGCGCCTCCGGTGTCCGGGACGTGCTGCAGGCCGATCGTCTCCACCCGGAACCAGCGCTCGTAGAGCGGGCGCAGCGCGGGCGCGAGCACCGAGTCGGCGAGGTCGCGGTCGAAGCCGAACTCGTCGACCGTGTAGTCGCCGGAGAGGCGGCGGCGCAGGAAGCGCAGCACCTCCTCCAGCGCGGCCTCCCAGGCCGGCGGCTCCGGGTCCGGCACAGCCGCGACCGGCGGCACCGCGGCGCTCCCGGCCTGCGCCTCCTCGGGCACCGGGCGGGGGCGCGGCGTGCCCGTGGCCGGGCGGCTGCGGGTCCGCGGGGTCTCCCGCGTCGGCTCGGTGCCCGCGCGGGTCCGCGCGCCCGGGCGGGTACCGCCGCGGTCGCCGCCCTCCCCGAGCCGCCACCGGGTACGCCCCCCGGTCTCGTCCGCCCGCAACGGGATGACGCGCGCTTCCGGCACCCGAACCCCCTCCGAACTCCCCTGCGACTGCTTCCCGTTCCCCGACCGCCGCACCATGCTTCCCCCCGGACGCGCGGGCCGCTAGTGCAGCATCCGCGCGGCCTGCAGCACCGTGCGCTCGGCCGCCTGGATCCGCTCGGCGCCGAGGACGGGCCGGAGTGCGCGACCGCGCACGTAGTCGTCGAAGGCCTGGACGGTGGTCCACCGGGGGTGGAAGCCGAAGCGTTCCTTCAACCGGGTCGTGTCCACCACGCGTCCGAAGTTGAGGAAGCGCATCTGCTCGGGCGAGTAGTCCACGACGCGCGCGCCGCGCAGGAACCGCCCGACCGGCCCGACCAGCGGCGCCGGGACCGTGACCTGCACCCGTCCGGCCCGGCGGACGGCCTGGGAGAGCATGAGCACGCCGTCCGCCGCGACGTTGTAGACCCCGGGGTGCTCCTCGACGGCGCCGCGCTCGAGCACGGCGAGCGCGTCCTCCTCGTGCAGGAACTGCAGCCGGGGGTCGAAGCCGAGGATCGTCGGGACGACCGGCAGGGCGAAGTAGCGGGTCAGCACCGTCTCGATGCGCGGGCCGACGTAGTTGCAGAAGCGCAGGACCGTGGTGGTGACGTCCGGCCGGCGGCGGGCGAAGCCGCGCAGGTAGCCCTCGATCTCGGCGGCGTCCTTGGCGTAGCCGCCGGTGGGGAGGTCCTTCGGCGTCATCGACTCGTCGAACAGCGCGGGGTCGCGCGAGCCGGAGCCGTAGACGGCGGTGGTGGACTTCAGGACGACGCGCCGCACCCGCTCCGACTTCTGGCAGGCGGCGAGGAGCTGCATCGTCCCGATGACGTTCATCTCCTTCATCGCCGTGCGGCCGCCGGACGAGCCGGGGCCGGCGGAGAGGGCGGCGTGCACCACGGTGTCGACGCCGGCGCCGGAGATGACCTTGGCGATGAGCGGGTTGCGGATGTCCGCGCGGACGAACTCCGCGCGACCCATGCGGCGCAACATGTCCCGGGACGGCGGCACGGTGTCCACCCCGAGCACGCGGTCGATCGCGGGGTTCGCGGCGAGCCGTGCGGCCAGGTTGCCGCCGAGGAAACGACTGACACCTGTCACCAGCACGACGGAGGGAGCGTCGCCGCCGCTGGTGCGGTCGGCGTCGCGGGGAGATCCCGTGCCAGTCACGGACCCGACCTCGTTCGTCGTGCGACCAGGGACCCCGGGTGCGACCCGGGCCGGCGGACCCCGGCCCGCCCCTCGACGGGACGGGCCGGGTCACACCTCACTTGCCGAGCTTGCGACGCTGCACGCGGGTCTTGCGGAGCAGCTTGCGGTGCTTCTTCTTGGACATGCGCTTGCGACGCTTCTTGATGACCGAGCCCATGCGCCGGTACCTCCTGTGCTCACTGCTTCGCTCGCGGCCGGGAGCCGGCCCGAGAGGGTGTGTCCCCGCCGCGCGGCGGTCGCGCGCACGCGGGTGCACACGGCGAGACGATGACCGGTGGCCGATCCTACCCGGCACCCGCCGGGCCGACCCGGCAGGGCGGGGTCGTAGCGGGTCGTGGACTGCTCCGGGGTGCGGGCCGTGGGCGCCGACGCTCCCCGCTCCGCGCGGCTCGGCTCAGCCCGCGTCGAAGTACGCGTGCCGCAGGTAGTCCTCGACGGCGCGCTTCGGGACGCGGAACGAACGACCCACCCGGGCCGCGGGCAGCTCCCCGCCGTGCACCAGGCGGTACACGGTCATCTTGGAGACCCGCATCATGGCGGCGACCTCCGCCACGGTCAGGAACTGCACCGCGGCGATGTTGTCGATGCGTTCGGGCTGCCCTGAATGCCCTGGCTGCTGCGTGGTCATCCGGACACCGCCTTCCCTGGAGAAGTCCACGGTCCCGCCGGGGTCCTCCCCCGCGCGGCGTGTTCCCCGTGAGGATAGCGGTGCCGGTGTGACGCCCTCGACACACCATGCCACTCGGGCAGGGAATTCAGCCGCGCGTCAGGGTGAGAGGCGGTCCTTCGTTCGGGTCAACGGTTCTGCACCGAGCGTCCCAGCTCCACCGAGCGGTCCCGCGCGGCCTCGATCGCGTCGATGAGGGCCGCCCGGACGCCGTGCCGCTCCAGCTCCCGGATGGCCGCGATGGTCGTGCCGGCCGGGGAGGTGACGGCCTCGCGGAGCAGCACCGGGTGGTCGTCGGACGCGCGCAGCATGGTCGCCGCGCCGAAGGCGGACTGGACGATGAGGTCCGCGGCGACGGCGCGCGGCAGGCCGAGCAGTATCCCGGCGTCGATCATCGCCTCGACCAGGTAGAAGAAGTAGGCGGGGCCGGAGCCGGAGAGCGCAGTGACCGCGTCCTGCTGGCTCTCGGGGACGCGGACCACGCGGCCCACGGAACCGAGCAGCTCCTCGGTGAGGGCGAGGTGCTCGGCGGAGGCGTGGCTGCCGCCCGAGACCGCGCTCATCGCCTCGCCGACGACCATCGGCGTGTTGGGCATGACCCGCACGACCGGCGTCCCCTCGGGCAGGCCGCCCTCGAACAGTGCGGTCGGCAGGCCGGCGCACAGCGAGACGACGAGCGTGCCCGGGGTCAGCGCCGCCTTCAGCTCGGTCAGCACCGGGGCGATGTCCTGCGGCTTCACCGCGACCACCACGACGTCCGCCTTGGCCGCGGCGCCCGCGACGTCGGTCGACTCCACCCCGAGACGCCCGGACAGCTCGGCCGCCCGCTCCGGGTGCCGCTCGGTGAACACCAGGTCCGCCGCGGGCCGGCCCGCCGCGAGCAGCCCCGACAGCAGCGCCTCGCCGATCTTGCCGGCGCCCAGAACCGCGATTCGTGTCATGGACCGACGGTAACCGCCGGGATCCGGGCAGGTCGGGGAGGGTGTGCGCGGACCGGCGCTACCTCGGGGGCAGCGGGGAGAGCGCGAGCTGGCGGGCCTGGCAGACCACCCGGCCCGTCGCGTCCCGGACGGTGCAGTCCTCGTCGAACCAGGTTCCGGCGATCATCTGCGAGCGCGACTCCAGGGCGAGCCAACCGGGCGCGGGCCGCGCCCGCAGCAGGGCGGTGAGCTGCACGGTGGGCGCCCAGCCGCGGCCGCCGCCGCGGTTGAACACGGTCGGCGGCAGCGCGTCCCCGGCGAGCAGCGCGAACAGCGGGTCCGGCTCCTCGCCGCGCGGGCGCATCCAGCCGCGGACGACCGGGTCCGCGGTCTCCTTGCGCAGGAACGCCATCGTCGCCGGGTCGTACCGCGCCTCGGTGGCGGCGGCCAGCCCCTCCCCGGGCGTGCGGACGTCCGGCACGAAGTCGATCGCGTCCGCGGGCGGCTCGAGCGGCATCGAAGACTCGGCGAGCCAGCTCGGGTCGGCCTCCGGCAGCGTGCCCGCCGTGACCGTGGCGGAGAGCAGCAGCCTGCCGTCCTGGGTCATCCGGGCCGCCGCGACCGACGCCTGCCGGCCCAGCTTGAGCACGTCCGTCTCGAGCTCGACCGTGCCCAGCTCCGGGGCCCGCAGGAACTCGGTGCCGACCACCACCGGGTCCAGCTCCGTCCCCGCGCCGTGCTCCGCGCCGAGCCGCGCGAGGGCGGCCTTGGTCAGCAGCACCATCAGCAGGCCGCCGTGGGCCTTCCCGCCGATGGAGAAGAGCGTGCCGAGCTCCGCGGTGAAGCGGCCCCCGCCCTGCTCGGTCAGCACGGTGGACGCCGCGAACGGTCGCTCGACGGTCACGTCGGTGGGAGCCATGAGACGGATGTATCACGCCGCGAGAGGTCCGGCGGTGTGATGCGCGCCGCTCAGGCCTGCGGCGCGGGCTCCGGGAGGGACGGCTGCTCCGGGATCGGGAGGACCGGCGGCAGCGGCGCGACCAGGTGCAGACGCGCGTAGACCAGGGCCTCCGCCAGCAGCGTCGACCGCTGCTCCCGGGTGCGGCACCGGCGGGTGCTGACCTCGAGGACCACGACCCCCTCGCGCGCGAACCGGCCCGTCGCCAGCCGCTCGCAGACCTCGGCGCAGGGCTGCGTGCCGCGGCCGGGGACCAGGTGCTCGTCCCGGGGGGCGCCGGTGCCGTCCGTGAGGTGCAGGTGGACCAGCCCGTCGCCCATCCGGTCCAGCATGGCCAGCGCGTCGGACCCGGCGGCGGCGGTGTGCGAGAGGTCGAGCGTGTAGAAGCGGTGGCCGACGGCGGTCGGGTCGAAGCCCGGCGCGTAGGGCACCGTGCGGATCCGGCCGCGCGCCACCGGGAACATGTTCTCGACGGCGAGCCGCACGTCCGCCCGCTCCCCGGCGCGCGCCACCTCGTCGGCGAAGACCGCGGCGTAGCGGCGCTGCCAGCGGAAGGGCGGGTGCAGCACCACGGTGCGCGCCCCGAACCGCTCCGCGGCCGCGACCGACCGGCGGATCCGCGTCACCGGGTCCGACCCCCACACCCGCTGCGTCACGGCCAGGCACGGCGCGTGCACGGCCAGCACGGGTACCCCGTACCGCTCGGCGAGCCGCTCGACGGCCCGCACGTCCTGCGACACCGGGTCCGTCCACACCATCAGCTCGACGCCGTCGTACCCCAGGTCCGCGGCCAACTCGAAGGCCGCCGCGGCGGGCTCCGGGTAGACCGAGGCGGTGGAGAGGGCGACCGGCGGGGCGGGGATCACCGTTCCAGCAGTACCAGGATCGCGGGTGAGACGGTCAGCAGCAGGCCCACGCCCACCGCGAAGGCGGTGGTGCGCAGGTCGTCGTTGCGCAGCAGGGCGCGGACGCCGAGCACCAGGCCCACCGTGATGATCACGGCGGCGGCGAGCGCGACCACCGGCAGGTTGAACCAGAGGTAGCGGAAACCGACCCAGACCGCGGCACCGACGAGCGCACCCGCGATCCACTGGCCGATGACGACGGCCCACCCCTGCGGCGTGCCCTCGTCCTCCTCCGGCTCCTCCTCGACCCGTTCCGGGGCACGACGGCCGAGGCCCGCGGGGGCCCGGTAGGTGTCGTCCCCGTACCCGCCGTCGTACCCGTCGTCGTGGTCGTCGTAGCGGTCGTCGTGGCGCTCGTCGAGGCGCTCGTCGAGGTCGTCCTCGTCGTGCAGGAGCGGGGCGCCCAGCTGGGTGGGCGGGCCGGCCTCGTCCTCGTCGTCGTCGATCGGCGGGGCGCCGAACTGCGTGGGCGGGCCGGCGTCGTCCTCGTCCGCGCGCGCGGGCGGGGCGCCGAAGCGGGTCGGCGGGCCGCCCGCGTGGACGGAGCCGAACGGGGCGGTCAGCGGGTCGTCCTGCGGGGTCCGGACGCGGCCGAGCTGCTCGGTCCCGGGCTCGCCCGGCCGTGCGGGGCGCCCGTTCGGCGGCTGCCCACCCGGGGGTCGGGGTGCGCCGGTCGTCGAAGGCCCGGCCCACGCGTCGGCGCCCGGTGCCTCGGGGCGACCGGGCTGCGGACGGCCGAAGGGCGCGGGCCCGTTCGGGGCGGGTGCGGTGCCGTTCCGGCCGGGGGCGTTCGGGCCGACGCCGTTCCGCCCGGCGCCGCTGCCGAAGCCGTTGCGGCCGCTCGCGCCGCTGCTCGGGGCGGCACCGTTCGGGGCGAACCCGTTCGGGCCGCCGTTCGGCCCGCCGTTCGGTGCGAAGCCGTTGTGGCCGCCCCCGTTCTGCGGGGCACCGTTCGGGCCGAAGCCGTTCGGTACGGCACCGCTGCGGCCGGCGCCGTTCTGCCCGGGGCGCACCTGTGTCGCCTCGGCCCCGGCCCACGGGCCGAAGCCGGTCGGCGCGGCACCCGTCGGGCCACCGCTCCGGTCGCCGTCCGGGCGGGCGTCGTCCGCGCCGCGGCGGCCGGGCGCGGGAGGTCCGAAGCCGAGGGCGGCGTTGCTCGGCGCGGCGGGCCCCGGACCGAACCCGGTACCACGCTCGTCGCCGGGCTCCTCCTCGGTCTCGCGCTCGAGGCGGGGGCCGCCGCGGCCGCCGCGCTCCCAGGGGGACGCGGGGTCCGGGGCCTCCGCGGTGCGCCAGGGCTCGGGGGCCACCGCGGGAGCAGGCTCGGGCCGCCAGGTCTGCGTGCCGCCGTGCCGGCCGGGGACGCCCGGGCCCTCCGCGGCGGGGGGAGCGCCGACCGGCTCGCCGTCGTCGACCTCGCGGCGCCGTCGACGCCGCCCGGACGCCGCCGTCCCGCCGTTCTCGGCGAGCAGCTCGGCGACCGTGCGCTGTCTCGGCTGGTCGGTCTCTGGGCTCATCCGCTACACCGTGCCTCGTACGACGTCAAGCGTCCAAGTGATGTGGGCGCGTCCTGCGCCGAGCGGTCGTCCCTGGTCGACCCGTCGAGGGTGTCGAGCCGCCGCAGGATCACTCCCTCGCGCAACGCCCACGGGCAGATGTCGAGTTCCGTCACCTTCAGGGCCCGCATCGCGGCCTCCGCCACGACGGCACCGGCGACGAGCTGGTGCGCACGGCTGGCGCTCACGCCCTCGAGCTCCGCGAGGTCGCCCGACGACATCCGGCTGATGAACGACCCCAGCTGCCGCAACCCGGCGTGGGTCAGCACCCGCCGCGCGCGCATGCCCGCGCCGGAGGGCGCCGCCCCTGTCAGCCGGGCCAGCGAGCGGAAGGTCTTCGAGGTGCCGACGGCGAGGTCCGGCTCTCCCAGCTTGCGCAGCTCGCGCGCGACCGGCGCGAGATCGGCGTCGACCTTCTCCCGCAGCGCCTCGAGCTCGCGGCGCGAGGGCGGGTCGCCCGTGAACCACTCGCGGGTGAGCCGGCCGGCCCCGAGCGGCAACGACGCGGCCGCCGCCGGGTGCTCGTCACGGCCGGCGGCGAGCTCCAGGGAACCCCCGCCGATGTCGAGGCACAGCAACCGCCCGGCCGACCAGCCGTACCAGCGGCGGACGGCGAGGAAGGTGTAGCGCGCCTCGTCCTCGCCCGGCAGCACCTCGAGCGCGACGCCGGTGTCGGCCCGCACCTTCGCGAGGACGGCGGCGGAGTTCGTGGCGTCCCGCAGCGCGGAGGTGGCGAAGGCCAGCAGGTCGTCGCACCCCAGCTCGGCGGCGGAGTCGCGCGCGGTGTGCACGGCGGCGATCAACGAGTCGACACCGACCCGGCTCAGCGCGCCGTCCGGCTCCAGGTGCTCCGCCAGCCGCAGCTCCGCCTTCTGCGAGGTCGCGGGGGTGGGGTGGCCGCCCCGCCGGGCGTCCACCACCAGCAGGTGCACGGTGTTGGAGCCGACGTCGAGCACACCCAGTCGCACGCGATCAGGTTAACCAATCCGTGCCTCCCCCGTACCCGCACCGTGATCGGGGCCGCCGGGTGGTGGCGGCACCGGATGCCGCGCTCGTGGGAGTGCCGGGGGTGCGACCACGGGCGGTGGGCGCGGTCGCCGGGTGGGGCCCGTGGGCGGGGTCGCCGGGCAGTCGGGCGCGGGCAGTCGGGCGCGGGCAGCGCGGGCAGTCGGGCCCGGACAGTGGAGCGCGGGCAGTCGGACGCGGGCAGGGGAGCGGCGGGGGCGGTGCGGTGCGTCCGCCCCCGCCGCCGGACCTCAGGCGTCCCGGACCTCAGGCGTCGGCCGCGCCCACCTTCCCGCGCCGGCGCGCGGTCCTCGACCGTCTCGTCGATCCCGCGGGGTCGGCGGACGTCCCGTCGCCGCCGCTGTCCGCGTCGTCCGCGGAGCCGGGTGTCCCGGCGTGGGCGGAGTCCCCGGACTCGTCGTCCGTGTCGTCCTCCGCCTCGTCCTCCGCCTCGTCCTCCGCCTCATCGGCCGCCTCGTCCTGTGCCTCGTCCTGTGCCTCGCCCGTCGCGGACTCGGCCGACTCCTCCTCGGCGGAGTCGTCGGAGTCGGCGGAGTCGGCGGAGTCGGCGGAGTCGGCGGAATCGGCGGGCGCCGGGTCCCCGTCCTCGTCGCCGCTCCGGTCGTCGAGGCCGCCCGAGGACCCCTCCTCCGCCGCGGCCGCGTTCAGCGCCTCGACCATCGCCTGGGCCGCCAGGCGGACCTCCTCGTCGGACAGCGCGTCGGGATCCCCGTCACCGGCGTCGTCCCGGTCCGCCTCGGCGTCCAGCTCCACCTCGCCCTCGGCCTCGTCGCCGGCGCCCTCGTCGGCCTCGTCGCCAACGCCCTCATCGGCCTCGTCGTCGACGGCCTCATCGGCCTCGTCGTCGACGGCCGAATCGGCCTCGGCAGCGGGACCCTCGTCGCCCTCGGCCGCGGCCTCGTCGGCCTCGGCCTCCGCACCCTCGTCGGCAAGGCCCTCGACCTCGTCCTCGCCGCCCTCGTCGGCCCGGGCCTCGGCACCTTCCTCGGCGTCGAGGTCCTCGTCCGCCTCCGCGCTCTCGGCGAGCGTGTCGTCCGCGGGCTCGTCGTCCGCGGACCCGTCGGCCTGCGCCGCGGCTCCCCCGTCGGTCTCGGGACCGGCATCGGCGTCGTCGCCCTCGGACCGGGCCTCGGCGTCCTCGGAAGCCTCGGCCTCCTGGGAGTCCTCGCGGTCGAGGGCCTGGTCACTTTCGGTACCCTCCTCGCTCTCGTCGCCCTCGACGTCCTCGTCGTCGACGGCTCCGGAGGCCTCGGCGTCGAGCACCCAGTCGGCGTCGCGCGGTGCCGGGGCCTCGGCCTTCGCGTCGCCGGACCCGGCGCTGCCGGCGTCCGCACCCTCGCCGGCCTCCTGCTCCGAGGCCTCGGTGTCCTCCGCGGCCGCGCCGTCGGGGGCCTCCGCCACGGTGTCGAGCGGGAAGATGACCTCGGACTCCGCCTCGGCGGTGTCGTCGGCGCCGCTCGCCGGCCGAGCCGGCTCCGCCTGCCCGTTCTCGTCCGCCTCGGGCGCCGAAGCGGCCCCGATGACGGCCCGCACCAGCTCCTGCTGGGCCTTCAACAACTTCTGCAGGGTCTCGAAGACCTCGTCGTTGAACGCGATCATCGCGTCCTGGAGCCGGGACGAACCTGACGGGTCCGATCCGGAGCCGGCGGCCGATTCTGCTGACGACATCGTCGCCTCCTCGGGTGCGGGGGTCCTGTGGGCGCCCGGATCCCCCACCACGCGCCCGCGCCAATCCCGATCGCGGCCGTCCCGGAAAAGTGACTCCGGTCGTCCTACGGCGACCCCGCCGATCGGACCGGCACCGAAGGCCGATCGGCCGGTCGACGCCGGGGGCGTCAGCGCCAGGGCCGGTCGACCTGACCGCGCGTGTAGCGCCGGGTCCGCCGGTAGGAGAGCAGGTCGCCGTCGGCCTGCACGAGCACCTCGTAGATCGCGAGGATGTCGGCCGAGTCCGGGATGCGGTGCGTCTCGACGACCTCGATCCCGACGCACCAGTCGCCGTCGCGCGGCTCGATCGAGACGACGGTCTCCGGGCGCCGGCCGGTCAGCACCCGGACGTGCTCCGCCGCCCGCCGGGCCACCCGGACGATCGAGCCGGCCGGCCGGTCGCCCGCGGACCCGTCGCCGCGCCCGTCCCGCTCCGCGCCGTCCTCCCCGCCGGTCCCCTCGGCGTCCTCCCCGGTGGTGTCGTCGGTGGTGTCCTCCGTGGGCTCCCCCGCGCTGTCCTCGGCGGCGCCGCCCTCACCGGTCTCCTCGGCCTCCTCCGGCGCCCGGGCGGTCTTCTCCTCGGCGCCGGCGGGCCTCGCGCGTGCGCTCCGCCGACGGCGCGGGGTCTTCGGGCTCTCGTCGTCGGCCATCCCACTCACCCCTCGTCCTCGGCGTCCCCGCCCCCGGCGGGCAGGCGCCTCTCCCGCGTCGTGCCGTACAGGTACAGCCTGTCCGTCGCCTCCGCGTACTGCAGGAACGTGTCGACGCTCGCCACCACGATCCGGATGTCGATGGTGAGGATCTCGAGCCCGAGCAGGGAGACCCGCACGAACACGTCGATCACCAGGCCCCGGTCCAGGATGAGGTCGACGACGTCCGCGAGGTTCGAGTCGTGGCGGTGCCGGGTGACCGGCGGGCCGGACGAGCGCGTGGTCGTCACGGACACGGGCCACCTCCGATCCGGGACGTGCGGACGCCGGGCCGCGCCCGGTTCGTGATCGCACCTGCCGCTGACCGCACCACGGCTCTCCCTTCGCCGCCGGAGGCGCCGGACGCCCCTCCGGGACCCGGTCGGGTACCTCGGTGCGACCACGATGCCCCCGGACCGGCGTCGTGTCGGGCGAATTGCGACGATCGGCGCCCACCGGTCGCGCGACGGGCGGCACCCGGTGTCCGCAGGACGACGGCGCCGCCGCGCGTCGCGCTCAGGCCGGTGCGGAGTGCGGCCGGCCCCCGCCCAGCAGTGCGACGACCTCCTCCTGGTCCCGGCGCGACGGCAGACCCCAGCCGGGCTCGTAGCCGTACACCTCCCGCAGGCCCCTGGCCACGGTCTGGCCGTCGAGGATCTCGATGTCGTCGGTGCGGATCAGCCCGGGGTGCTCGACGCCCGCCGCCTCGGCGACCTTGCCCAGGTCGCGCCGCAGGGTCAGGACGTAGTTGGCCAGCCGCGCCGACTTCAGCGTCGGGTCGAGGCCGTGCGCGAGCCAGCGGTTCTGCGTGGCGACCCCGGTGGGGCAGGTGTCCGTGTGGCACTTCTGCGCCTGGATGCAGCCGATGGCCAGCATCGCCTCGCGCGCCACGTTCACCATGTCGACGCCGAGGGCGAACGCGACGACGGCGTTGTCCGGCAGCCCGAGCTTCCCCGCCCCGACGAAGACCACCTGCTCGTGCAGGCCGCGCAGGGCGAACTCCCGGTAGACGCGGCTGAACCCGAGCCGGAACGGCAGGGCGACCGAGTCGGTGAACACCAGCGGCGACGCGCCGGTCCCGCCCTCGCCGCCGTCGACGGTCACGAAGTCGACCCCGCGTCCGGTCCGGGCCATCAGGTCGGTGAGCTCGGTCCAGAACTCCAGGTCGCCGACGGCCGACTTGATGCCCACCGGCAGCCCGGTCTCGTCCGCCAGCAGCTCGACCCAGTCCAGCAGCTCGTCCGCGTCCCGGAACGCGGTGTGCCGCGACGGGCTCACGCAGTCCTTCCCGACCGGGATGCCGCGGACCGCGGCGATCTCCTCGGTGACCTTCACCCCGGGCAGCAGGCCGCCCAGGCCCGGTTTGGCGCCCTGGCTCAGCTTGATCTCCAGCGCGCGCACCGGCGCCGACGCGACGCCCTCCTTCAGGCGCCGCAGGTCGAAGCGGCCCTGCTCGTCCCGGCAGCCGAAGTAGGCGGTGCCGATCTGCCACACGAGCTCGCCGCCGCACCGGTGGTGCGCCGAGATGCCGCCCTCGCCCGTGTTCTGCAGGCATCCCGCGGCCGCCGCGCCCCGGTTGAGGGCCTCGATCGCCCGGCCGGACAGCGACCCGTAGCTCATCCCGGAGATGTTGACCACCGAGTCGGGCCGGAACGCGGCGCGCCGGCCGCGCGCCCCGCCGAGCACCTTGGCGCACGGCAGCCACACCGAGTCCTCGCCCTGCGGGTGCGGGTGCGCGGGGGCGGTCCGGCCGAACGTCCGGTGCTTGATGATCACGTAGCCGGGGGTGTGCTCGACGTCGTTGTCGGTGCCGAACCCGAAGTAGTTGTTCTCGCGCTTGGCCGAGGCGTAGACCCAGCGGCGCTGGTCGCGGCTGAAGGGGCGCTCCTCGTCGTTGCCCGCCACGACGTACTGGCGCAGCTCCGGCCCGATCGCCTCGAGCAGGTACCGGCCGTGGCCGAGCACGGGGAAGTTCCGCAGCAGCGCATGGCGGCGCTGGATCAGGTCGTGCGCCGCGACGCCCAGCCCGGCCGCCCACGGAACCCACCGGCCCCATCCCACGGCGGCAGTGTGCCCCGTCGGCGCGCGGCCCACACCTCCCGCGGCGCGCGGACGCTCAGCTCTCGAACTTGTAGCCGAGCCCGCGCACGGTGACCAGGTGCTGCGGGGCGCTGGGGTCCTTCTCGACCTTGGCGCGCAGGCGCTTGACGTGCACGTCGAGGGTCTTGGTGTCGCCGACGTAGTCCGCGCCCCACACCCGGTCGATGAGCTGGCCGCGGGTGAGCACCCGGCCCGCGTTGCGCAGCAGGTACTCGAGCAGGTCGAACTCCTTGAGCGGCAGGGCGACGTCCGTGCCGTCGACCGACACCACGTGCCGCTCCACGTCCATGCGCACCGGGCCCGCCTCGAGCACTCCGGCGCCGTCGGCGTCGCCGGTGCCGTTCTCGCCGCCGCGCCGCAGCACGGCGCGCACCCGGGCGATCAGCTCGCGGGCGGAGTAGGGCTTGGTCACGTAGTCGTCGGCGCCCAGCTCCAGCCCGACGACCTTGTCGATCTCGCTGTCCCGCGCGGTCACCATGATCACCGGGACGGTCGAGCGGGAGCGCAGGGCCTTGCAGACGTCCGTGCCGCTCATCCCCGGGAGCATGAGGTCGAGCAGGACGATGTCGGCGCCGTTGCGGTCGAACTCCTCCAGCGCCTCCTGGCCGGTCGTCGCGACCGCTGCGGTGAAGCCCTCCTTGCGCAGCAGGAAGGCGAGCGGGTCGGCGAAGGACTCCTCGTCCTCGACGATCAGCACTCTGGTCATCTCATCCTCCAGCTCGGCCGGTCGCTCCGGCCGGGTCTCGGTCGGGGGCCCGGACCGCCGCGGGGTCCTCGAGGGAGGGGTCCGGCGCGGCGGCACCGGTGGCGGGGAGCCGCATGGTGAAGGTCGATCCGGTGCCGGGGCGGCTCCACAGCCGCACCTCGCCACCGTGGTTCGCGAGGACGTGCTTGACGATCGCCAGCCCGAGGCCGGTGCCGCCGGTCGCGCGGGAGCGGGCCGGGTCCACCCGGAAGAACCGCTCGAACACGCGCACCTGGTGCTCCGGCGCGATGCCGATGCCGCGGTCGGTCACCGCGATCTCCACCCAGCCGTCCTCGAGCCGGCGGGAGACCGAGACCGACGCGTCGGGCGGTGAATAGGCGATGGCGTTCTCGAGCAGGTTCGACAGCGCCGTGACCAGCAGCGTCCGGTCACCGGCCACCACCAGGCCGGAGGGGGCGTCGACGGTGATGTCGATGCCGGCCGACTCGGCGGAGAGCCGGGAGCGGCCGAGCGCCTCGTCGACGACCTCGTCGACCTCGACCTCCTCGAGGTCGGGCAGCGCCTCGGCCCCGGTCAGCCGGGACAGCGCGATCAGCTCGGTGACGAGCGCGCCGAGCCGGGTCGACTCGCGCAGGATCTTCCCGGCGAAGCGGTGCACGGACTCGGGGTCGTCGGCCGCGTCGAGCACGGCCTCGGCGAGCAGCCCGACCGCGCCGACGGGCGTCTTGAGCTCGTGGCTCACGTTGGCCACGAAGTCCCGCCGGGTGGCCTCCAGGCGCACCGCGTCGGACATGTCCGCGGCCTCGACGAGGGTGAACCCGTCGCCGAGCGGCCGCACCACGGCGACGACGGCAGCGGGCTGGCGGCCGCGCACCTCCAGCGGGGCGAGGTCCACCTCCACGTCCGTGGAGCCCTCGAGCACCTTCTGGCAGGCCGCCCAGGCGCGCGGATCGGGCCGGCCGGCCCGGACCACGCCGAGCTCGGCGGCCCGCCGGTTGTGCAGGACGACGTCGCCGGTGCCGGAGAGCACGGCCAGTCCGGACCCGGTGGACCGGAACACGCGCTGGAGGAGCTCGGCCAGCGTCGGCACCCGCCGGCGCTCCGGGCGGGGCCGGGCGGGGCGGGCGTGGCGGCGGCCGATCAGGACGCCGGCCCACAGCCCGGCGCCGAGGACGACGGCGACCAGCACCACGGACGCCACTGCGTTCACGAGGCCATCGTAGGCAGCCCTACCAGGGCCGACGCCAGCTCCATCGGCCCCGAGTGAGCCGCCTGACTCGCCGCGCGAGGAGTTTTCCGCCCCCGTTCACGGACCGTTCACCCGGCGGGGGCGGGACGGCTCAGCTCCGACGGTCGCTCCGCTCAGCGCCCCTGGTTCGCCACGCCCTTGATGGCCTCCTCGGCCGCGGCCGGGTCGAGGTACTCGCCGCCGGGCACGGTGGGCCTCAGGTCGTCGTCGAGCTCGTAGCGCAGCGGGATGCCGGTGGGGATGTTGAGCCCGGCGATGTCGGTGTCGGAGATGCCGTCGAGCTCCTTCACCAGCGCGCGCAGCGAGTTGCCGTGCGCGGCGACGAGCACGACCTTGCCGGCGCGCAGGTCGGGGACGATCGCGTCGTCCCAGTACGGCAGCATCCGCTGCACGACGTCGGCCAGGCACTCGGTCAGCGGCGCCTGGATGCCGGAGTAGCGGGCGTCGCCGTCCTGCGACCACTCCGAGCCCTTCTCGATCGGCGGCGGCGGCACGTCGTAGCTGCGCCGCCAGACCATGAACTGCTCGTCGCCGAACTCGTCGCGGATCTGCTTCTTGTCCTTGCCCTGCAGCGCGCCGTAGTGGCGCTCGTTGAGCCGCCAGTCGCGGCGCACCGGGATCCAGTGCCGGTCGGCGACGTCGAGCGCGAGGTTCGCGGTGTTGATCGCCCGGCGCAGCACCGAGGTGTGGACGACGTCCGGGAGCAGGCCCTTCTCCTTCATCAGCTCGCCGCCGCGGCGCGCCTCGGCCTCGCCGACCTCCGAGAGCGGGACGTCGACCCAGCCCGTGAAGAGGTTCCTCAGGTTCCAGTCGCTCTGACCGTGACGCAGCAGCACGAGTGTGGGCATGCGCGACAGCTTGCCAAACGGGTGCGGGCGGCGCTGTCGGTCAGCGCTGTCGCTCCGGGCACACCCCGGGCGGCGGCACGGCCTCCGGGTCGCGGGTGAGCCGGCCGAGCATCGCGCGGGCGATCTCCTCGAGCTGGGTGACCTGCTCCGGGGTCAGCGCGTCGAAGAGGTTCTCGCGGACGGTCCGGACGTGCCCGGGCGCCGCCGCGCGCAGCGCCGCGTAGCCCTCCTCGGTCAGGGTGCAGAAGGTGCTGCGCCGGTCGTCCGGGCAGGGCCGCCGGCAGACCCAGCCCTTCCGTTCCAGCCGGGTGACGGCGTGGCTGAGCCGGCTCTGGCTGCTCTGCGTGGCCGAGGCCAGCTCGCTCATCCGCAGCGTGTGCTCCGGGGCGTCGGAGAGCATGGCGAGGATCAGGTAGTACGCGTGCGGCATACCGGAATCCTGTTGCAGCTGCCGGTCGAGGGCCCCGTCGAGCAGCGTGGTGGCCGCGACGAACGCCAGCCACGCCCGCAGCTCGGCGGGGGTGAGCCAGCGGGTGTCGTCCATGTGGGCCAGCCTACGCCGGATCTGTTGAACATTCATCTGTCGCGGTCTACGGTGTGGTTGAACTTTCACAGAGAGGCAGGCCCATGCCCGTCCAGCGCCTGAACCACGCCGTGCTCTACGTCCGCGACGTCGACCGCAGCACCGCCTTCTACACCGAGGCCCTCGGGTTCCGGGTCGTGGCCTCCGTACCCGGGAGGGCGGCGTTCCTGCAGGCGGAGGGTTCGTCGAACGACCACGACCTCGGCCTGTTCGGGATCGGCGACACCGCCGGGGACACCACCGCCGGGCGCGGGACCGTCGGCCTCTACCACCTGGCGTGGGAGGTCGACACCCTCGCCGAGCTCGACCGGATCCGCGGTGTGCTGAGCGCGCACGGCGCGCTCGTCGGCGCCTCCGACCACGGCAGCACCAAGGCGCTCTACGCGAAGGACCCGGACGGGCTGGAGTTCGAGGTCAGCTGGCTGGTCCCGGCCGAGCTGCTCGGCCCGGACACCGGGATGCGCACCGCGCCGCTGGACCTGGAGGCCGAGATCGCGCGCTACGGCGCCGGGACCCGGGGAGGGATCGGCGTCTCCGTCCCCTGACGGCCCTCAGCTCGCCGGCGCCCCGACGAGATAGCCGTCCCGGGCGCTGAACTGGGCGGTCAGCGTGAAGCGGTCGCCGCGCACGAGCGTGTGCCGCCACTCCACGGCCCGCCCGCCGGAGCTGCCGAGCCGCTCGATGGCCAGCGCGGCCACGCCCGCGTCGACCCCCAGCAGGCGGCGCTCCTCGGCGGTCGGCACGACCGCCCGGATGTTCTCCCGGCCGCCCGCCACCCGGATGCCGCACAGCCGCTCGAGCTCGGGGTAGACGCCGGTGTGCGTGAAGTCGACATCGAGCAGCGGGGCCGCGACCTCCTCCGGCAGCCAGACCCGGTCGACGGCCAGCGGCTCGCCCTCCGCGAGCCGGAGCCGCTCGAGGTGCACCAGCGGGGTGGACTCCTCCAGCCCGAGCCGGGCCGCGACGACCCCGTCCGCGCGGACGTCGAGCGTGCGGACCACGCTGCGCTGCTCCCGGCCGGTGGACTCGACGGCCGAGAAGAGGCTGTAGAGCGAGCCGAGCTGCTGCTCGATCTCCATCGGCGCGGCCAGCCGGGGTGCCCGGCCCCGCCCGGCGACGACGACGCCCTCCTCGCGCAGCCGCCGCAGCGCCTCCCGCACGGTGTGCCGGCTGACCCCGTACTCGCCGACGAGGGCGAGCTCACCGGGGAAGGAGCGGTCGAACTCGTGCGCGTCGAGCCGCGCCCGGAGGTCCGCCAGCAGCTGCGCCCACAGCGGCTCGGCACCCTTGCGCACCAGGGGGCGCGCGGCCATCGCGTCCTCCCGGGATCGACCGTCGGCGTTCGACCGAGGGTATCTCGCGCGGTCGGCGCCCCGGGCCGAGAGGCGCCCGCTCTCACACCGGTCCGGGCGCGTCCGCCGGTGGTTGCGGCGTCCGGCGGCGCGCCCGGTACACCCGCCGGCCGATCAGGACGAGCCCGCCCAGCACCGCGACGACCGGCAGCATCGGCACCACGAACCCGAGCGCGGCGAGCGCGGCCCGCCCGAGGGCGCGCAGCCCCTCCCAGCCGACGGCGAGCCCGCCGAGGAAGCCCGACGGACCGGGCCCGGCCACGGGCGGGGCCGGCAGCAGCGCGACCTCGACGGTCGCCAGCGCGACGGAGTCCTGCAGCACCGCGAGCCGGCGCTGCAACGACTCCAGGTCGGCCTCGCGGGCGGCCAGCTCGGACTCGATCGAGACGATCTCGCCGATCGTCGTCGCCCGGTCCAGCAGCGCCCGGACCCGCGCCACGCTCGCGCGCTGGGCCGCGACGCGACCGTCGAGGTCGGCGACGGGCGCGCTGACGTCCTCCGCCCGGCTCGTGCGGGAGGTGACCGTGCCGAGCCCGGCGAGCCGCCCGGTGAGGGCGTCGAGCCGCTCGGCCGGCACCCGCAGGGTGAACCCGGCGGAGCCGCCGGCCCCGGTCCCGGCGCGCTCGTCGGCCACGAACCCGCCCACCGCCGCGACCGCGGTCCGGACCTCCGCCGCGGCGGCCGCGGGGTCGCCGACCTGCACGGTCAGCTCCGCGGTGCGGACGACGTCCCGGCCCGGCGCGACGTCGGTGAGCGGGGCACCGCCCGGCGCCCCGGCAGGGCCGGTCGCCGGGGCAGACCGCGCGGAGTCGGCGTGGGGGGCGGGAAGAGCCGGGTCGGGCGCGACCACCCCGGCCTCGGCCGACGGCGCCCCGTCCGGCGCGATCCCGGGCCCCACGGCCCCGGGCCGCACCGTCGAGACCGCCACACCCGAGGAACCACCGGTCCCCCGCAGCGCCACCCCCGTCACGACCGACGCCGACGCCAGCACCACCACGCCGACCGTCACCCGGACCGCCCACCTGCGCATCTCCCACCCTCCTCCGTCGTCGGGGGAAGGACGGCGGAAGGCCCCGATCCGGTTGCACGGGGAGGGGACGCACCATGGATCCACACCGCGTTTGAGGAGCGGGCGCCGTCGACGTTATGGATCCACGACGCGTCCACGAGCGGGCACCGTCAGCGTTGTGGATCCACAACGCGGTCCAGTGCGCGAGTCAGTCGAAGAGGTGCTCGAAGGCCTTGAGGTTGGCGATCGACTCCCCGCGCTCCGTGCGCCAGGCGTACTCGCGGCGGATCGAGGTGGCGAAGCCGAGCTCGAGGAAGGTGTTGAAGTCGCCGTCGGCGGCCTCGAGGACCTGGCCGAGGACCCGGTCGAGCTCCTCCGCACTCACCGAGACGAAGGGGATCCGGCCGACGAGATGGATGTCGCCGACCCGGTCGAGGGCGTAGTGCACGCCGTAGAGCCGCGCGTTCCGCTGCAGCATGAAGCGGTACACGCCCTCGTGGTTCTCGTCGGGCTGACGACAGACGAAGGCCTGCACGAACACCGTCTGCTCGCGGACCACCAGCCAGGTCGGCGTGTTGAGCCGGTTCGTGCCCTCGAGGGTGACGAGGTACTGGCCCGCCTCCCGCCGGTGGTACCCGACCTCCAGCTCGTCGAGCGCCTCCCCGACCGCGGCGTCGATCCGTTCCGGGTCGAGCGCCGCGGCGTCGGTGTCGATCTTCTCCTGCGTCACGCCTCGATGATGCCCGCGACCAGCCGGTCCCGCAGCCGGGCCCGGTGCTCCCGGGTGGCGTCGGCGTAGGTGGCGAGCAGGGCGTCGGTGGTGCGCTCCCAGGAGAACTCGCGGGCGTGCGTCACGGCGCCCCGGGCGAGCCGCTCGCGGCGCGCCGGGTCCAGGGCGACGGCGGCCAGCGCGGAGGCCCACTGCCCGGCCCCGTGCCCCGGGACCAGCAGCCCCGAGCGCCCGTCGGCGACGGCGACGGGCAGGCCGCCGACGTCGGCCGCGACGACCGGCGTCCCGCAGGCCTGCGCCTCCAGCGCCACCAGGCCGAACGACTCGTTGTGGCTCGGCACGGCGATCACGTCCGCGGCCCGGTAGACCCGCGCGAGCGCGGCCCCGCCCTGCGGCGGCAGGAACCGCACGACGTCCGTGATGCCCAGGTGCGCGGCCAGCTCCTGCAGCGCGGTCGGCTCGGTCAGCCCGCTGCCCGAGGGACCGCCGGCGACCAGCACGACCAGCCGCGCGCGCAGCGCGGGATCGCGGCGAAGCATCTCGGCGGCGGCGCGAAGCAGCACGTCCGGCGCCTTGAGCGGCTGGATGCGCCCGACGAACCCCAGCACGACGGCGTCGTGCCGCAGCCCGAGCGCCTCCCGCGCCTCGCAGCGGGACGCGGGCCGGAACCGCTCGAGGTCGACGCCCGGCGGGATGGCGACCGTGCGCAGCGGGTCCGCCTCGCACAGCTCGACGAGCTGGCGGACCTCGATGTCGGTGTTCGCGACGAGCCGGTCGGCCTCCGCCACCACCTGGTCCTCGCCGATCACGCGGACCATCGGCTCGGGCTGGTCCCCCGCCGCGAGGGCGGCGTTCTTGACCCGGGCGAGGGTGTGCGCGGAGTGCACCAGCGGCACGCCCCAGCGGTCCCGGGCGAGCCAGCCGACCTGGCCGGAGAGCCAGTAGTGCGAGTGGATCACGCCGTACCAGCCGGGCTCGTGGTGCGCCTCGGTGCGCAGCACCCCGGCGGTGAAGGCGCAGAGCTGGCCGGGCAGGTCGTGCTTGCCGAGCCCCTCGAAGGGCCCGGCGGCGATGTGCCGGACGAGCACCCCGGGGGCGAGCTCCGCGACCGGCGGCTGCTCCGACGAGGTGGCCCGGGTGAAGATCTCCACCGGGACGCCGCGGCGCGCCATGCGGGTGGCGGTCTCGGAGATGTAGACGTTCATCCCGCCGGCGTCGCCCGTGCCGGGCTGCTCCAGCGGCGAGGTGTGGACCGAGAGGATCGCGACGCGGCCACGGACCGGTGGGGGCGTGTCCGTGTCGGCTCGGTTTCTCACATGCTTCTTCCTAGCACGAGGCCTCCGAGGTCACCCGTCGTCGTCGGTGCGTCCGGGCAGGGCCAGCAGGGCCCGCACGGGGTCCGCGGCGTGCACCCGTCCGACCGCATCGACCCAGGTCGGGACGCTGCACCGGCCCGCCTCCGGCCGGGTGAGATCGACCTCGAGGGTGTCGTGCAGCCGCACCTCGCCCGTGGGCACCGGCAGACCCGTTGTGCGGCAGGCCACGACCACCTCGGGCAGGGCCGCCCAGCGCACCGCCCGGCCGGTGCCGACGACCTCCCCCGCCACGACGTCGGAGGCGAGCGGCAGGTCCAGGATCGCGGCGAGCGCGTGCGGCTCCCCGCCGACGACGAGGTCGGCCGCCGGCAGGACCGCCGCGGCCCACGGGGCGTCGAGCACCACCGCGTCGTCGACGCTCACGACCGTGCCCGCGAGCGAGCGGACCCGGTCCGGCAGGTCGAGGTCGTCGACCTCCGCGAGCCCGTCGGCGACGGCGGCGGCCAGCGCGGCGTGGGCGTCGGCCGCGAGCGCCGCGTCGACGGTGCGGGCGGGGTCGGCGAGCCGGTCGAGCAGGTCCCCGGCCTCCCCCGCCGAGCCGACGGTCAGCTCCGCCCGGACGCCGATCGCGCCGAGCAGGCGCTCGTCGAGCTCCACCGGGACCGGGTCGTAGAGGCCGACGAGCCGCTCGGCGCCGGGCAGCCGCCAGTGCCCGGGCTCGTGCCCGCCGAGCAGGGCGTTGCGTGCGAGCCACCAGCCCGCGTACCCGCCCGGCTCCAGCACCGCGGACCGGGTCTCCGGCCGGCCGGCGAGCAGGGCGAGTGCGGCGGGCCAGGCCTCGTCCGCGACGAGGTCCAGATCGCGGATCCCGACGACCCGGGTGGGCTCCGCGCCCTCGTCCCACCACAGGTCCTCGTCGTGCAGGTCGTGGTCCGGCCCGGCCGGCTCCTCGTCGACGACGACGGCGAACCCGTCGAGCACCCCGGCCGCGACCAGCGCCTCCCGCGGGATCCGCGCGGCCCACGCGGGGTCGAGGACGCCGATCGGCGCCTCCGGGTCGAACAGCGGCCGGACCGCGGCGTCGGGGAGCATCAGCTCGTCGGCGCGCGAGGGCAGGCCGTCCGCGTCGGGCAGTGCGAGCCCGCCGAACCCGGGGGCGGCCGTGACCGCGAGCAGGCCGAGGACGGCCTCGGCGAGGGGCGTGGTGTCCAGGCCGGCGTCGGCGTCGTCGAGGGAGCGGTCGACGGCCTCGCGCAACGCGGGATGGTCGAGCAGCGCCCCGGGGTCGGTCGCGGTCGCCCCGAGCCGCTCCAGCAGCGGGTGGACCACACCCGGGTCGGCCACGTGCAGGCCGGGAAGGGCGAGCTCGGCGACGGCGCGCGTGCCGGCGTCGAGGTCGGCTCCCGGCAGCAGGACGCTCGGCGGCCCCGCGACCAGCCGGCCGTCGAGCAGCGGGACGGGGAGGGCGCGCAGCTCCTCGGCCAGCCCGGGCACCGTCTCGACGGCGGGTTCCAGCGCCGCGTACAGCCCCCGCCACCAGCCCGGATCGCGCTCCACGCCGTGCAGCCGCTCCGCCAGCCCGGCCGCGCCGACGCGGCGCACGCCGAGCTCCCCGAGCGCCGCGCCGTGTCGCGGCTCGACGGCGGCGAGCCGGGCGAAGGCCGGATCGGCGGCCGCGAGGAGCCCGGGCAGGTCGGGCGTCCCGGGCAGGTCGAGCCACTCGGCGCGGCGCGGGACGAGGTCCCCGGCATCGGGTGCCGCGCCGGGCAGCCAGGCGCCCTCGGCCAGGGCGTCGACGACGGCGGCGCGGAGCCGACCGTCGAGCTCGGAGAGCGGGAAACCGGGCGCGGGGACGAGGTCGAGCCGGTGCTCCGGCGCGACGGCCCGGACCAGGTCGAGGTAGGCGGCCGCGGCCGCGGCGAGCAACGCGTCGGCGGTCGGGCCGCCGCGGACCCGGCGGCGGTCCGGGTCGAGGGGCAGGTCGGCGATCAGCCGGGCGGGCAGCCCGAGCCGCTCGACGGCGGCCGTCGGCGCGTGCAGGACCTCGCCGGAGTCGGGGCCGAGCGGGGCGGGCCCGCCCCGGACGTCGACCGGCAGCGCCCAGCAGACACCACGCTCGCGGCGGTGCCGCTCCTCGATCGCCGCGCCCGGCTCCGTCGTGACACTCGTGCGGACCACGCGGTAGTGCCGCTCGCCCACGGTGGTGATCCCGTCGGCCTCGGTGCGGCGCAGCACGGCGGGCTCCGCGTCCGGCGGCGCGACGACGACCTCGGCGAGGTCCGGCAGGGCGAGCAGCAGGTCGGGAGCCCCGGCCCGGGCACGTTCGAGCAGGTCGGCGGGGTCGAGCCCGGGCCGCACCGGGAGCCGGACCTCGGTGGCGAACCCCTGCGGCGGGGCCGGCTCGTCCGGCTCGACGGGCCACACCAGGCGCAGGACGGGCACCTGGCCGCCGCGCCGGGTCAGCTCCGCGGCGGGGCCGGGCAGCTCGCGGACCGCCGCGGCGGTGTCGGCCGCGGAGAACCGCACCCCGGTGCCGGGCCCGGTGACCAGGCGCGGGGCGTCGGAGACCGGCAGCACCGCGGCGAACCCGACGCCGAAGCGGCCGGCCGAGCCCGGGTCGTCCCGCTTGGCCGAGGCGCGCAGGGAGGCGAGCGCGGCCACGCCCGCGGCGTCGAGCGGGGCGCCGGTGTTGGCGACGCGCAGCTCACCCGCGACCGCGGTCAGCTGCAGGCGACCGGGGACGCCGGCGGCGCGGGCGGCGTCGGCGGCGTTCTGGGCGAGCTCGACGAACCAGGTCTCGGCGTAGCCGCCGAGGACCAGGTCCTCCTCCGCGTTCGCGTCCTCCCGGAAGCGGGTGGGCGAGTCCGCCCACGCCACGAGCAGCGCGGTGCGGAGCGCGGCCGTGCCGAAGGGGTCCGTGCCGGGGAGGTGGGGCGGGGCCCCGGTCAGGAGGTCACGCCCTCGTCGCCGCGCGCGGCCTCGGCCTCGGCGGGGCCGTCGACCGGCTCGTCCGGCGCGGCGACCTCCTCCACCGCCTCGTCCGAGTCGGTCACGGCGGCCGGGGCGGTGGGCGCGTCCGCGGCGTCGGCGACCGCGGCGGGCGCGTCCTCGGCCGCCGGGGAGAGCACGGCCTCCCGGCCGGACTCCTCACCGGCCGGCTCCTCGACGACCACCCCGGAGTCGGCGGCCTGCGCGGTCGCGGCCTCGGTGGCGGGCGCCTCGCTCGGCGGGGCCTCGGCGGGCCCCGCGCCGGCCTCCCCCTCGGCATCGGAACCCTCGGCGGACACGGGCGCGGGCTCTGCCTCGCGTCCTGCCCCGGGCTCGGTGGCCGGGTCCTTCCCGACCCCGCCCACGCGGCCGGTGGGCACGCGCTCCAGGTCCACCCCGTCGTCGTAGACCAGCGCGGCGACGTGCACCGGCGAGCCCTGCTCCACCCGCAGCTCCGAGTGCGCCCCGCACCCGAACTCCACGGAGACGGCCGAGCCGTCCGCGGGCGAGTACTCGTTGGCGCACACCCCGAACCCGGCGCGCAGCGAACCGGCGAGCGGGGTGAAGAACCCGCAGGTCCCGCACACCTCGGTGACGGCGCGGGCCAGGTCCGAGCCGGGGCCGCGGGCCTCCCGCCAGCGCTCGGCGGCCTCGAGCCGGCCCTCGCGGCTGAGCACCCGGGTGCGGCCGAGCCCGACCTCGACGGCGACCTCCTCGACCGCCGGGTCGTCCGACTCCACGTAGGCGGGCACGAGGCGCGAGTCGTCCGGGTCGGTGGGCAGCAGGTCGCCGGGGCCGAGGTCGCCGGGGCGGATCCGCTCCTGCCACGGCACCCAGGCCGGGGCGACCAGCGCCTCCCTGCCCGGCAGCAGCACGACCTCGCTGACGGTCACCGGCCCGTCCCCGACGGCCGCGAGCGTGACCGACCAGCGCCAGCCCCGGTACCCGGCGAGGTCGGCGGCGAAGTGGTGGCTCACCGAGACCTCGTCCTCGACCACGAACCCGAGGTGCTCGCCGACGGCGGCGGCACCCGCACGCTCACCGATGTCCGCCGAGGCCTCCTCGACGGCGGCGGTGCGGGCGTGCTCGACCGCCCCGGCCAGGGCGCCGGGCACGGCAGGGGCGTCCGCCGGGCTGGTCTCGGGGTCGATCCCGGTGATCGCGCTCATCGGGTCGATTGTGCCACCCGGGCGCGGCGCGCCGGTGGGCCGTCCCGGCCGCCTGGGGCAGGATCGGGCGGTGCGCCGGGTGCTGCTGGGACTGGTCGCGGCGGTGGCCGCGGTGACCACGGGCGCCGCCGCCTGCGCCGCCGCGACCCCGCCCGCCCCGCCCGGGCCCGCGGACGCCGTCCGCCCCGTCGTGCTGGCCGAGGAACCGCACGACCCGGCGGCCTTCACCCAGGGCCTGGAGCTCTCTCCCGACGACCCGGGCACCCTCTACGAGGGCACCGGCCTCGCCGGCCGCTCGCAGCTGCGCGAGCTCGACGCGTCGACCGGCGCCGTGCGCCGCGCGGTCCCGCTGCCCGGTGACCTCTTCGGCGAGGGGATCACCGTCGTCGGCTCCTCGATCTGGCAGCTGACCTGGCAGGACGGGGTGGCGCTGGAGTGGGACCGGGCCACGTTCACGCTGCGCCGGCAGGTCCCGCTGGAGGGCGAGGGCTGGGGCCTGTGCGCCGAGCCGGACCGCCTCGTCCGCTCGGACGGCACCGACCGCCTGCGCTTCCACGACCCCGGCACCTTCGCCGAGACCGGCTCGGTCGCGGTCACCCTCGACGGCGCCCCCGTGCCGGAGCTCAACGAGCTGGAGTGCGTCGACGGCGCGGTGTGGGCGAACGTGTGGCGCACCGACCGGGTCGTCCGGATCGACCCGGCGACGGGCGCGGTGACCGCCGTGGTGGACGCGTCCGGGCTGCTCGACCCGGCCCGCCGGGCGGACACGGACGTGCTCAACGGCATCGCCCACCTCACCGGCGACGAGTACCTCCTCACGGGCAAGCTCTGGCCCGCCGCGTTCCGCGTCCGGCTACCCGGGTGACGTGATCACCGCGTCGGACGCCCGCGCGGGCCCGCTCCGGCGGGCAGAATGAGCGCATGGCGCGCGATCACCGGACCGGTCGGTGGGGCGGTCGCGCGCGCCGCTGGGCCGTCGCCGACGGCGCCCCCCACCGGCGCCCCGAGCCGCAGCCGGAGCCGCAGCCGGGGTCGCGGCCGGACCCGCCGCCCTACGTCCCGACCGTGCGCCGCCGCTACCCCTGGCACGACGACCCCGACTACGACCCCGCGCAGTACCGCCGCGAGCCGGGTCCGGAGCAGCCGAGCCGCTTCGCCGAGTGGATCGAGCAGGCCCCGTCCGCCCCGTCCCCGGGGCCCGATCCCCGCACGGGTGCCGCGGCCGGGCCGACCCCGGGCCCCACCCCGGAGCCCGAGGAGCGTGAGCGGACCGAGCGGTCGCAGGCCCCGCCGCCGCGGATGCCCAAGAAGCTGACGGTCACCCGGGTCGCCGCACTGCGCAGCCGTCAGCTCACCGGGGCGGCGGTGAACACGTTCCGGCGCGCGGCCACGGCCGACGGCGCGGACCGCTCCGGCCTGACCTCGCTGACCTACGCCTCGATGATGGACTACGCGGTCGACGCCGCCGTGGCCGTCGCGCTGGCCAACACCCTCTTCTTCGCCGCCGCGTCGGCGGAGAGCAAGACCAACGTCGCGCTGTACCTGCTGATCACCGTGGCCCCGTTCGCCGTGGTCGCCCCGGTGATCGGGCCGCTGCTCGACCGGCTGCAGCGCGGCCGGCGGGCCGCGCTGGGTGTGGCCATGCTCGGCCGCGCCGTGCTCGCCGTGGTCATGGCACTGAACTACGACAACTGGGTCCTCTACCCCGCCGCGCTCGGCGCGATGGTGCTCAGCAAGTCCTTCACCGTGCTGAAGGCCGCGGTGACCCCGCGCGTGCTGCCCGAGGGCATCACGCTGGCCACCACCAACTCCCGATTGACCACCTTCGGGCTGATCGCCGGGGCGGTGTTCGGCGGCATCGCCAGCGGGGTGGCCTACCTGTTCGGCTCGCCGGGGGCGCTCTACTACACCGCCGGGCTGGGGGTGGTGGGCGCGCTGTTGTGCACCCGGATCCCGCGGTGGGTGGAGGTGACGGCGGGCGAGGTGCCGGCCCGGCTGCGCAGCACGCGCCGCCCGCGCCGCCGCCCGGTGGGGCGCTCGGTCGTCGTCGCGCTGTGGGGCAACGGCGCCGCGCGCGTGGTGACCGGGTTCCTCACGCTGTTCGTGGCGTTCGTCGTCAAGGAGCAGGCGCAGGGCGACGCGGCGCAGCAGCTCTACCTGATCGGCATCGTCGGCGCGGCGGCCGGTGCCGGGTCCTTCCTGGGCAACGGCGTGGGCTCGCGCATCCACTTCGGGCGGGCCGAGGCGATGGTGCTCGGTTGTGTGACGGCGGCCTGTGCCGCGGCCGCTGTCGCCGCCGTGCTCCCCGGCATCCTCACGGCCGCGATCGTCGGTCTCGTCGGTGCCACGGGCAGTGCGCTTGCCAAGGTCTGCCTCGACGCGGTGATCCAGCGCGACCTGCCCGAGGAGTCCCGGGCGTCGGCCTTCGGCCGGTCCGAGACCGTGCTGCAGCTGTCCTGGGTGTCCGGCGGCGCGCTCGGGGTGCTGCTCCCCCACACCGGCTTCCGGCTCGGGTTCGGCGTCGTGGCCGCGGTGGTCGCCGTCGTCGGGATCCAGGCGGCGCTCGTCTGGCGCGGCCGCACGCTCGTGCCGGGCCTCGGCCTGCGCGAGCCGCTGCCCGAGCGGCGCGGCGCCGCCGCGTCGGGCACCCGGTCGCAGGCCGGGTCGACGACGGCGTCGCAGGCGGGGTCGCAGGCGGGGTCGCAGGCGGGGTCGCAGGCGGGGTCGCAGGCGGGGTCGCAGGCGGGCTCGGAGGCGGGCTCGGGCGCCGCGCCCGGACCTCCGTAGGCTGGACGGCGTGTCCCGGACCCGCCGGAGCCTGCGCGCCGCCCTTCCCCTCGCCGCCGCCCTGAGCGCCACGCTCGCGCTCGCCGGGTGCGGGAGCGACGCGAAACCGCAGGTCACCTGGTCCGCGGGCGCGGCCAGCCAGACGATCGGACCCGCGCAGTTCTGCGACCTCCGGATGAAGGACTGCAGCAACGACGAGGCCGCCCAGGCCCGGCTCACCGTCCCGGCCGGCACCCCCGTCGAGGTGACCGTGCCGGACGAGGTCTCCGAGGCGCCGTGGTCGGTGGTCTTCTCCTACACCGGCCCGGACGGCCAGCGCACGGACGGGCGCAGCCCGGTCTTCGCGCCCAAGGCGCAGACGAGCTACACCCTCACGCTGCCCGAGCCGGGCGACGTGCTGGGCACGGCGCAGGTGCAGCTGCTCGGGGCCGCGCCCGTGGCCAACCCCGACACCGGCGAGCTGGACTACCCCGCCCGCGCGACCTGGGTGCTCGTCGCCGGGCAGTGACCCCGGGGCGGACCGGCGCTCAGGCCCCGTACCGCGCGGCGGCGGTCGTCACGACGCGTCGGCGATCTGCGCGGCGCGCGGCCGGCGGGCGACGAGCACGGCCGCCGGGGGCAGGTTGCGCCACACCGTCGGCAACGTCGTGACCTCGACGAACCGCGCCTCGAAGGCGCTGCGCAGCTCGCGCACGCGGCCGGGCAGGGCGGTCCGGGTGACGATGGCCGTCGCGAACCCGTCGGGCGTGAGGGCGCCGGCGACCGCGTCCAGGAGGGCGTCCCGCCGGCGCCCGGGCAGCAGCGTCCACGGCAGCGACGTGACGACGGTGTCGGCGCGCGCGATGCCGGCCTCGGCGAGCAGGGCCGGGAGCCGCTCGGCGTCGCCCTGCCGCACGTCGACCGCGGGCAGGTGGGCGGCCAGGTGCGCGGCGAGCACCTCGTCCAGCTCGATCGCCAGCAGCCGCGACCCCGCGGGCAGCCGCTGGTGGATGCGCGAGGTGAGCGCGCCGGTGCCCGCCCCGAGCTCGACGACGACGGTGGGCGTGCCGGAGTCGGGCAGCAGGTTCGCGACCTGCGTGCCGAGGGGCGCGCCGGAGGGTGCCGGTGAGCCGAAGAGGTGCGGGCGGCGGACCGCCCGGCAGAGGAACGCCCGGCCGTCCGCACGGTCGCGGGAACGGGCCGGCCTGGTCCCGGAGGTCATGGTCGGACGATCCCTCACCCGCGCCGATCGCGCAGCATGGAGCGGATTTCTCGCGCGAAAGCGACGGACCACGGTCGATCCTGCGCCGGACGCCTGCACCTGCGCGGCCCGGATGGCCGTACTCCCTGACTCCGCTCGGTCTTCTACTGCATCAACCGGCCTACAACTAAACCCCGGACGGACGTACCTGAAATCCAAGTCGTAACAGAGCGCGCGTAGCGCCCGATGGGGATAGAGAGGGCTGAACCGGTTGAAAGGCATATACCGGACAGCCGAGTCGAGCGACCCGGGGGGGATTCGTGGCCGCGAGTACGCGTGCGGTGGTGGTGGGTGGAGCCGGTTTCATCGGCTCGTCGGTCGTGGAGCGCCTCGCGTCGGGGGGCGCCGAGGTCCTCGTCGTCGACGACCTCAGCCGGGGCCGCCTGGAGAACCTGAAGGGCCCGGGCGCCGCCGCCGAGCTCGCCGAGATCGACATCCGGGACGCCGACGCGCTGCACCGCGCCGTGACCGCCTTCCGGCCCGAGGTCGTGTTCCACCTCGCCGCGCAGATCGACGTGCGGGCCTCCATGGCCGATCCGGGCGAGGACGCCTGGCGCAACGTCGTCGGCTCGGTCAACGTCTTCTCCGCCGCGCACGCGGCCGGCGCCCGCCGGGTGGTCAACACCTCGACCGGCGGCGCGATCTACGGCCCGGACGCCCCGGTCCCGACGCCCGAGACCGCCCCGACCGAGCCGCTGTCGGCCTACGGGCTCAGCAAGCGCACCGTCGAGACCTACGCCGACTGGTTCCGCCGCGCCAAGGGCCTCGACGTGGTGACGCTGCGCTACGGCAACGTCTACGGCGAGCGGCAGGACCCGAAGGGCGACGCCGGGGTGATCGCGATCTTCTGCGACGCCGTGCTGGAGGGCCGCCGCCCGACGGTCTTCGGCGACGGCTCGCAGACCCGCGACTTCGTCTACGTCGGCGACGTCGCCGCGGCCAACCTGGCGGCGGCCGCGGCCGAGGGCCCGCTCCGGCCGGTCTACAACGTCGGCACCGGGCGCGAGGTGAGCATCCGCGAGCTGCTCGCGGCCGTGGCCCGCGCGGCCGGGGCGGACCCCGCGCTCGCCGAGCCGGTCCTCGCACCGGCCCGGGCCGGCGAGGTCCCGCGCAGCTGCCTCGACGTGCGGGAGGCCCGGCGGGACCTCGGCCTGCCGGAGCCGACCCCGCTCGAGGAGGGCCTGCGCCACACCCTCGACTGGATGCGGAGCCTGTAGACCGGTGTTCCTCGCAGCGAAGCGGCGGCCGCTCGGCCTCGCCGTCTCCGTCCTGCTGCTCGTGGCCGCCCTGCTGGTCACGGGCCTCACCCCGGCCGCCGCCCGGCCCGCGGCCACCGGCGCCCGGATCGACCTGCAGGTCCTCGTCGTCACCGACGGGTCCCGCGAGGTCGAGGCCTTCCACGACGCGCTCGACACGACCGGGGTGCCGGTGCAGGTCGTCGACCTGGCCGATCCCGCCCGCCCGCGGATCGACGCCGCCTTCCTGGCCGACCGGGTCGACGGCCGGCCGCGCGCGAAGTTCCAGGGCGTCGTGCTGCCCGGTCCGGCGCCGAGGCAGCTGTC
The DNA here is from genome assembly GCF_042658055.1 of Pseudonocardia lutea. NCBI lineage: Bacteria > Bacillati > Actinomycetota > Actinomycetes > Pseudonocardiales > Pseudonocardiaceae > Pseudonocardia > Pseudonocardia lutea. The sequence continues at coordinate 7,590 of NZ_JBHSQK010000108.1, read as the reverse complement.
CGCGGCGGAGCTCGCCGCGCTGCACGCCTTCGAGCGCCGCTTCGACGTCCGGCAGATCTCCGCGCTCGCGGGCGGTGGCCCCGCCGCCGGGACCACCGGGCCCGAGTTCAGCGGCGCGCTCGACGGCCTGTCCGGCCGGCTGACGCCCGACGCGCTGGGCGCCGAGTTCGGCTACGCCCGCGGGCCCGTCCCGTTCGAGGACCCGAGCCCGCACCCGGACAGCTGGGCCGAGGCCGGCCGGGCCTTGCCGGGTGTCCGGCCCCTGGTCACCGTGAACGCGCCGGGCGCACCGCGCGGGCTCACCGTCGCCGGCATCCGCTCCGACGGCGGCCGCGAGGAGCTCGTGCTGACGGCCGGCTACCGGACGGGCGCGTCGCAGTTCCAGGTGCTCGCCCCGGGCATGATCCGCTGGCTGACCCGCGGCGTCCACCTGGGTCTCGAGCGCGCGTGGTTCGCGGTGCACATCGACGACGTGCTGCTGCCCAACGCGCGCTGGGTCCCCGAGGCGAACTGCACCTCCGGCTCGGACTGCCCGCCGGAGATCGGCCCGCGCCCGCTGATCCGGATGACCGCGGAGGACGTCGCGTACGCGGTCGACTGGCAGCGCCGGCACGGCTTCCGCATGGACATGGCCTACAACGGCAGCGGCAGCGTCGCCGCGGCGCCCGGTGCCGCGGACCCGCTCACCGAGGCCCTGGTCGCCGCCAAGGACGAGTTCGGCTGGATCAACCACACCTGGTCGCACCTGTACCTCGGGTGCATCCGGGACTTCTCCGTCACCCCGTGGGAGTGCGACGAGGTGCCGCTGTTCGGCTGGACGCGGTTCGTCGGCGAGCGCACGATCGCCGACGAGGTCCGGCTCAACATCGACTTCGCCCGCCGGCACGGGCTGCCGATCGACGAGGCCGAGCTGGTCACCGGTGAGCACGGCGGGCTGGCCAAGCCGCCGCGGATGCCGGAGGACAACCCGAACCTCTCCGGGGCGCTCGACGAGACCGGCATCCTCACCCTGGCCTCCGACGCCTCCTCCGAGCCCGAGCAGCGGATGGTCGGCGGCGCGAACACCGTGCCGCGGCACCCGATCAACCTGGACTTCAACACCGCCACCGAGGCCGAGACCGTCGACCAGTACAACTTCATCTCCACCTCGCGGGCCGACGGCGGCGACGGCACCTGCGAGGCCGACGGCAGCTGCATCCCGCCGGCCGACCCGGTCACCGGGTTCCGGGACGTCGTGGTGCCCGCCGAGGCGGACCTCGCCCTGCGCCACGTCCTGGCGAACGACCCGCGCCCGCACTACGTCCACCAGCCGCAGCTCACCGAGGACCGCACGCTCTACCCGATCCTCGAGCGCGTCCTCGGCGACTACCGCGCGCTGTTCACCGAGGACCGGCCGCTGCTGGTCCCGACCATGACCGCGACCCGGGACGTGCTCAACGGCCGGGCGGCGTTCGCCCGGGCCGTCACGGAGGGCCGGGTCGCCGCCTACGTGCTCGACGGCGTGGTCACCGTCGCGACGGACGGCCACGTGGACGTCCCGCTGACCGCCCCGCCCGGCACCCGCCTCGAGGGCGCCCCCGCCGAGTTCGGCGACGCCTACGGCACGGTCCGCTCCGGCTGGTTCCCGGTGGACGGCGCCCGGACCCTCACCCTTCCCGGCCCCGGTACGGGCCCCACCACGAGCGAGGAGCAGCGATGAGGGTCTCCCTCGTCACCGAAGGCACCTACCCGATCCAGTCCGGCGGCGTGAGCGGCTGGTGCGAACAGCTGATCCGCGGGCTGCCCGAGGTCTCGTTCGAGGTCGTGGCGCTGTCCGGGTCCGGGCGCGAGCCGGCGGTCTTCACCGTGCCGGACAACGTGACCGCGGTCCGCCGCATCGGCCTGTGGGCGCCCCCGCCGCGCGCCCGCCGGGTGCCGCGGGCGCTCGCGTCGCGCTTCGCCATCGCCTACGAGGAGCTGCTCGAGGCGATGCTGGGCGACGACGGCCCGCACGCCGCGGCCGGCTTCGAGTCGGCCGTGCGCGCCCTGCACGCCCTCGCCGCCGAGACGCCGCTGGTCCCGCTGCTGCGCGGGCAGCGGGCCGTCGACCTGTTCGTCGACGTCTGGGCCCGGCACCGGGGCGGGGCCGACACCGGACCGCTGTCGGTCGGCGACGCCCTGGCCGTCACCGAGCTGATGGAGCACTTCCTGCGCCCGCTCGGCATGCCGGTGCTGGAGACCGACCTGGTGCACGCGACCGCCAACGGGCCGGGCGCGCTGATGGGACTGCTGGCCAAGTGGGCCCACGGCACGCCCGTGCTGCTCTCCGAGCACGGCGTCTACCTGCGGGAGCGGATGCTGGCGATCCGCCGCAGCGGCGACTCGCGGGCGGCCCGGGCCGCGCAGATCCGGTTCTTCCTGCGGCTGACCGAGCTCTGCTACCGCCACGCCGACCTCGTCGCCCCGGTCAGCGGCTTCAACGGCCGCTGGGCCCGGCAGGGCGGCGCGGCACCCGAGCGGGTCCGCACCCTGCACAACGGCGTGGACCCCGAGGCGCTGCCGGTGCTCACCGAGGAGCCGGCCGAGCCCACCGTCGCGTTCGTCGGCCGGATCGACCCGCTCAAGGACGTCGAGCTGCTGGTGACGGCGTTCGCGCAGGTCCGGCGGGCGATCCCGGCGGCGCGGCTGCGGCTGTTCGGCGGCGTCCCGGCCGGGAACGAGGACTACGCGCGGCGCTGCGAGGCCCGGGTCGCCGAGCTCGGCCTCGGGGACGCGGTCACCTTCGAGGGCCCCGTCTCGCCGGTGTCCGAGGCGTTCCGCCGCGGGCACCTCGTGGTGCTGTCGAGCAGGTCCGAGGGGCTGCCGCTCACGATCATCGAGGCGGCGATGTCCGGGCGCGCCACGGTGGCGACGGACGTCGGGGGGATGGCCGAGGCGGTCGGCGACGGCGGGCTGGTCGTCCCCGCGGGCGACGCGCCGGCCTTCGCCGCCGCCTGCGTCCGGCTGCTGCGCGACCACGAGCTCCGCCACGAGCTCGCCGCGCGCGGCCGCCGGCGCGCGCTCGAGCTGTTCACCCTGGAGAAGTTCGCGGAGGGCTTCCGGTCCGTCTACGTCTCGCTGGCGCAGCGCCGGCCGCTCCCGGCCGTGGCCCCCGAGCCCGCCGTGCCGGCCACGGCCGAGCCCGTCGAGGTCCCCACCACCCGGATCGCCGCGGTCCCGCGGGCCGCCCGCTCCGAGCCCGTGGAGGTCCCGACCTCCCGGATCGCGGCGGTCGGCGCGCACGAGCCCGTCGACCCGCCCACCTCGCGCCTCGCCCGGGTCCCGGAGCAGCTCGACCCGCCGACCGCGCGGATCAGCCCGGTCGCGCCGCGGCCCCGGATCCCCGCGCAGGCCCAGCGCCCGGCCGGGAAGCCGCGCGGGCCGGTGCGGCCGCCGGCGCCCCGGCCCTCCGAGGAGCGGGTCCGGGTCGGTGAGGCCGGATGAGCCGCACCCCCTTCGTGCCCGGTCCGCGACGGGCCGGCCGCCTCGCGCCCGAGCTCGCCGAGGCCGCCACGAGCGCGACCCACCCGGCCGAGGTCGCCGTGACCCTGGAGAGCGTCGGGATCAACGACCGCGTCGCCCGGGAGCGCTACGGCGCGCGGGACGTGTTCGCCCTCGCCGAGTACGCCGGCGTCGCCACCGCGGGGCGGCCGCGGACCGAGCCGGAGGCGGACCCGCCGCCGGCCTTCGCGCTCGCGCACGGGCCCGGCGCGAGCCGCTGGTTCCACGTCCGCGGGCTGCTGTACGCGATTCCCGCGCTGGTCGCGCTGGCCCTGCTCCCGGCCGGCGACCACGTCGAGTCCGGTCTGCTCCTCGGCGGCCTCGCGCTGAGCTGGGCGCTCGGCTACGGCGTCAGCTACCTCGCCTGGTCCTACCTCGGTGCGCTCGACGTGCCCGCCGCGCACCGCTTCCTGCGCCGCGCGATCCTCGCCGGGGCCGCCGCGGCGACCGTGGTCGCCGTCGTCGCGGTCTTCGGGTCCCTGGTCTGGACGATGACCATGCAGGTCACGCTCGGCACGGTGGCCCTGCTCGTCGGTCAGACGATCTACCTGCTGTCCGCGGCCACCCTGCTGATGACCGGCAACGAGGCGCGGCTGCTGATCGCCCTCGTGCCCGCCGGCGTCGGCGCGGTGGTCGGGACGGTCGACGGCGAGATCGCGGCCCCGCTCGCCGGACCGGCCGAGCCGGGGCGGGGCTGGGAGCTCGGCTGGCTGGCGGCCACCGTGGTGCTGGCCCTGGTGTTCGCCGTGCTCGCCACCCGCCGGGCCGCCCGCCCGAAGCAGCCGCTGCCGCGCACCACCTACGTCGACGCGGTCCTGCAGGTCGCCTACGGGCTGATGATCGCGGTCCTGGTGCTGTACCCGGCGCTGTTCGAGCTGGTGGTCAGCAACTACGACTCACTGCCGCTGTCGGTCACGCTCGCCGCGCTGCCGCTGGTGCTGGGCATGGGCGTGGCGGAGACCCTGCTGCACGACCACCGGGCGGCCGCGGCGCGGCTGCTCGCCGCCTCCGGTACCACCGCGGAGTTCGCCCGCCGGATGCGCCGGGCCATGCTGCGGGCCCACCTCCAGTTCACCGCGGCGCTGGCGGCGATCACCGTGGCGCTGGGCGGGCTGAGCGCGGCGCTGTTCGACCTCGACGACATCCGGTACGTCGTCCTCGGCGTCGACTACCTGATCCTGGGCACCGCGGTCTTCTCCGGCATGGTGCTCAACCTGCTCGGCCGGATCGAGACGGTGCTCAGGACCGCCGGCGGTGCGGTCGCGGCGCTGCTCGCCTTCCAGCTCCTCGCCGACCACGACGTCCGCGACGTCACGGCGATCCTCTGGCAGGCGGCCGTCGCGACGGTCCTGCTGGTGGTGCACGCGGTCCTGGTGCGCCGGCACGCGGGCACGCCGGTGCACCACCGATGAGGGACGGGGTTCCGGCGTACTTCCACCCCGACCGGGAGGCGGCGGACTGGGCCGCGCTGAGCGCGGCGGCGCGGGCCGGGACGGTCGGGATCGTGGTGATCAACCCGGCGTCCGGCGCCGGCACCGGCACGGACCCGGCGTACCGGCGGGTGTGCGACGCGCTGGCCGAGGTCCCCGGTGTGGTCGTGGCCGGGTACGTGGACACGGCGTACGGCACCCGGCCCGCCGGGGAGATCGTCGCGGAGGCCCGCGCGTACACCGCGCGGTACGGCGTCCGGGGCGTCTTCGCCGACCAGGTGCCCTCCGGGCGCGACCACCTGCCCGCCTACACCGCGCTGGCGGCCGAGCTGCGCGCCGCCGGACTCGGGCCGCTGCTGCTCAACCCCGGCGTGCGCCCGGACGAGGGGTACCTGGAGATCGCCGACGTCGTCGTGACCTTCGAGGGATCGTGGGAGACCTACCGCGCGCAGCGGCCGGTCGAGCGCGGCACGCGCCGGGCCCGCACCTGGCACCTCGTGCACGGGGCACCGGTCGGGATGATCGAGGACACCCGGTCGTGGATGCGCCGCGCCGGAGTCGACCACGGCTATGTCACCGACCGTAGGCTCCCCAACCCGTGGGACGGGATGCCGCGCCCCGCCGCGGCGGCGGTGGTCGCGTGAACGCGCCCGGCCCCGGTGGAGGAGGGGCGGCGGTCGTGCGGATGCTGCGCAGGCTGGCGGGCGTCGCGGCGTCGATCGCGGTGTCCGCGGCGTGCTCGATCGGGTCGGGGCCCGCCCCCGAGGCGACCCCGGAGTCGGCCCCGGAGTCGGCCCCGGAGTCGGCGGCGAGCGGCGACACCCGGTGGCAGTACCAGCTGCAGGGCCGCGTCGACACCTCCGTGCCGGCGAAGACCTTCGTCGTCGACCTCTTCGACACGCCCGAGTCGGTGGTCGAGGAGCTGAAGGCGCGCGGTCGGACCGTGATCTGCTACGTCAACGTCGGCGCCTCGGAGGACTGGCGCGCCGACTCCGCCGCGCTGCCCGCCGAGGTCCGCGGCACCGAGCTCGAGGACTGGCCCGGCGAGTTCTGGTACGACGTCCGCCGCACGGACCTGCTCGCACCGTTCCTCGCGAGCCGCTTCGACCTGTGCCGGGAGAAGGGCTTCGACGGCATCGAGGCCGACAACGTCGACGGCTGGACCAACGACTCGGGCTTCGACCTCACGTCCGAGGACCAGCTGACCTACAACCGGCTCGTCGCCCGGCTCGCGCACGAGCGGTCGCTGACGATCGGGCTGAAGAACGACCTCGACCAGGTCGCCGACCTGGAGCCGGACTTCGACTTCGCCGTCAACGAGCAGTGCGCCCAGTACGACGAGTGCGCCAAGCTCGAGCCGTTCGTCCGGGCCGGCAAGCCGGTGCTGCACGTGGAGTACGGGCTGGGCACGTCGGCCTTCTGCGCGGAGACCACGGCGAGGGGCTTCGAGTCGATCCGCAAGCCCCGCGACCTCACCGTCCCCCGCGAACCCTGCCCGTGACGCCGAACGTCTGTTAAGCAGGGGGCATGTACACCCTCTACGCGTTCTGGTCGGCACCGCAGCCGCAGGACGAGGCGGCCTTCGAGGACTACTACGCGGCCACCCATGTGCCGCGCGCCTCCGCCGTCCCCCACCTGTCCTCGATCGTCACGACCCGCACGTCCGACGGGCTGGAGGGCGCGGAACCCGCGACCTACCGGATCGCGATCATGTCCTTCCCGGACAAGGAGGCGTACGAGAAGAGCACGCAGTCGCCGGAGTGGGCCGCGATGCGGCAGTGCGCCGGCGACATCATCGAGCGGTTCGGGGTGAACCTCACCGTGGCGCTCGGTGAGCCGGTGGAGGGCTGAGCCCTGCCCGCCCGTGCGCGGTGGGTTGGCGCTCCGGCACCTCCCACCGCGCACGACGATCAGCCGGCTCGGCCGGCTCGGCCGGCTCGGCCGGCTCGGCCGGCTCAGCCGTCCAGGTCCCGGGCCACCGCCCGCACCACCTCCGCCGCGAGCTTGCACGTCTTGCGGTCGGGGTAGCGGCCGCGGCGCAGGTCCGGCTGCACCCGCGCGTCGAGCAGCTTGATCATGTCCTCGATCAGGCCGTGCAGCTCCTCGGCCGGGCGCCGCTTGGCCTCGACGACGGAGTGCTGCGCCTCGACCAGGCGCACGGACAGCGCCTGGGGCCCGCGCCGGCCCTCGGCCATGCCGAACTCGACCCGCTGCCCGGCCTTGAGCGCGTCGACACCCGCAGGCAACGAGGCCTTGCGGACGTAGACGTCCTCGCCCCCGTCCTGGGAGAGGAAACCGAAGCCCTTCTCGGCGTCGTACCACTTGACCCTGCCGGTCGGCACCCTGCTCACCCGTTCCTCGTTCGGCACCGCACATCCCGCCGTACGCCCCGCGCACGACGAACGCGCCCCGGGTTCCCTGGTCCGCCGCACACGGGTGGTGGGCTCGCCGAGCGACACCGGGACGCGCTGTCCCCCAGCCTAGTCGCGTCGCCCCGCCCGCGCACCGTCCTTCGTCGCTACCCGCGCGCGGCGCGCCCGTGCGCTCCACCGTCACCGGGAGTGCGAAGGCGCTCCGACGGCCACGGCCACGTGCGAGGGGTCTGGCGGGGTCAGGCGTTGCGGACGGCGGCGGCCTGGTG
>NZ_JBHSQK010000107.1:219-674 GCF_042658055.1 Pseudonocardia lutea | reverse complement strand
CCTCAGAGGCCCTCAGCGCGTTTCTGAGGCCTCCGACCCGAAACACACACCTTTCTGTGCCCATATCGAGAAAAAACGCCCCTGATGATTCTGGCGCGACTGCATGGCTATGCACGGACATACCTGGCCGGGGTTTTAGCGGCTAAAATCCGATGAACGCCCTGAAAGCCACCACAAACCACCCCGAAAACGGTGAACGGGGACGCAATTTATTGCGTGGCCGTGAAGCGTTGCCGGCGCAGCCGGAAAACCGGTTTTCAGCACGTTCAGGAATCGGGTTCGTCGACGGCCGGCAATCACGTTATGGCAAGTCGCCGGACGACTCACCACTCGATTCACCGGCGATTCGACTCGTGACTTGACTCTAGAGTCACCACGGTCAAAAAAACGCCAAAGCGACGATTCGACTCTAGAGTCAAGTCGTCATAAGTTACTGATAGTGTGGAGTGAGTCGT
>NZ_JBHSQK010000107.1:0-205 GCF_042658055.1 Pseudonocardia lutea | reverse complement strand
TGCAAAAATTTAATTTTGCGTGGGGTGTGGATATTTTTAGAGTGAGGAGCGTTCAGAGATCTGGCGATTTTTGGGAAGGTTCAGGAACGCCCCGGGATGGCCGGAGAGGAAAACTCAAGCATGGCGGGATCAGGATTTTTTCCAGAATTTCCACCACGGGGAATGGGGTGGTGAAGAAGGTTCGTGCTTGTGCTCCAGAAGCTGC
>NZ_JBHSQK010000106.1:0-7645 GCF_042658055.1 Pseudonocardia lutea | reverse complement strand
GCCCTCGAGCGGCGCACCCGGGCGTGGGCGGCGGAGCTCGAGGTGACCGGCGGGCCGGGCCGGCGGACCGGGTCGGAGCAGCCGGCCGGGGCGGCCGCCGCTGCCGCGCCCGCCGCCGGGCCCGCCGAGTTCCGCCGCGACGGCGAGGTCTGGGCCCTGACCTACGCCGGCCGGACCGTCCGGCTGCGGGACAGCAAGGGCCTGCACGACCTCGCCGTCCTGCTCGCCCGCCCGGGCCGCGAGGTCGCCGTGCACGAGCTGGCCGGGCTGCCCACGCCGGACGGGAGCGGCCTCGCGCTCGCCGACCGGACCGCCGTCGCCGCCTACCGCACGCGGCTGCGCGACCTCGACGAGGAGGGCGAGGAGGCCACCGCGGCGCACGACCCGGAGCGTGCCGCCCGCGCCGCGGCCGAACGCGACGCCCTGATCGCCGAGCTCGCCGCGGTCACCGGACTGGACGGGCGCCCGCGCAGGGCCGGATCCGACGTCGAACGCCGGCGGAAGGCCGTCGGCAACCGGGTGCGCGCGGCCGTGGACCGGGTCGCCGCGGTGCACCCCGAGCTGGGCCGGCACCTGCGCGCGTCGGTCCACACCGGAACCTTCTGCCGCTACGACCCCGAGCACGCGGTCCCCTGGCGGCTGTAGCACCGCTAGCCGCTTCGTGGCGCCTTCCCGGGTGGAGGAAGGAGAACGCCATGAGCGAGACCACCGCGGCACCGGAGACTCCCTCGACGACCGAGGAGCTCGCGGGCCGCCTGTTCGAGGCGGGCCTGGGCGCGTTCGAGCTGGCCACGGTGCTGCTCGGCGACCGGCTCGGCCTGTACCGGGCCCTCGCCGCCGGCGGCCCGGCGACCGCGCCGGAGCTGGCGAAGGCCGCCGACGTCGACGCCCGGTACGCCCGCGAGTGGTGCGAGCAGCAGGCCACGGCCGGCCTGCTGACCGTCGACGACCCGGCCGCGGACCCCGAGCGGCGCCGGTTCGGGCTGGTCCCCGGCAGCGAACCGGTGCTGATCGACCCGGACAGCCCCGCCCGGCTCGTCCCGCTCGCGGAGTTCGTCGAGTCCCTCGGCCGGGTGCTGCCCGCGCTGACCGGGGCCTTCCGCACGGGCGCGGGCGTGCCCTACGGCGCCTACGGCGTCCAGCACGCGCAGGCGGCGCTGAGCCGGCCCTGCTTCGTCGGGCAGCTGGTGCAGGAGTGGGTGCCGCAGGTACCCGGGCTCGACGCCCGGTTGGCCGCCGGCGGCACCGTCGCCGAGTTCGGCTGCGGCGAGGGCTGGGCGGCGATCGCGCTCGCGCAGGGCTACCCCGGTGTGCGGGTCGACGCGTTCGACGCCGACCCGCCGTCGATCGACGCGGCCCGGGAGCACGCCGCCGAGGCGGGGGTGGCCGACCGCGTGCGGTTCGTGGTCGCCGACGTCGCCGACCCGGCGCTCACCGGCCGCTACGACGCGGTGTTCGCCTTCGAGATGCTGCACGACCTCGCCCACCCGGTCGCGGCGCTGCGGACCGCGCACCGGATCGCCGACGGCCCGGTCGTGATCATGGACGAGCGGGCCGACGAGGCCTTCTCCCCCGGCGCCGACCCGATGCAGCGCTTCCTCTACGCGGCCAGCGTGCTGCACTGCCTGCCCGTCGGGCGCTGCGAGCCGGACTCCGCCGCCACCGGCACCGTGCTGCGGCCCGACCTCCTGCGCCGCTACGCCACGGAGGCCGGGTTCGCGGGCGTCACCGTGCTGCCGATCGAGCACGAGATGTTCCGCTTCTATCTGCTGGACCGCGGGTGAGTGCCGGACTCGCCCCTCCCACCACGGGCTGGGAGGACACCACCCCCGACACCGACTCCCTGACCCTCGCCGCGGTCCGGGCCATGGCCGACCGGGCCGCAGCCTGGGCCGCGGCCGCCGGCGGCACCGTGCGCCGGGTGGATGGGCTCGTCCTCGCCGACGCCCTGTCCCCCTGCGTGTTCCTCAACGCGGCACTGTCCGCCGGGCCGGTGGACGTCGAGGCGGCGCGCGCCGTGGCCACCGCGAACACGGTGGACGAACCGGGCAGGGTGGGCACCGGGCGGCCCTGGCTGCTCGTCACCCCGTACCCGACGCCGGACCTGCGGCCCGCCGGCCTGCGCCTGATGGGGCACCCGCACTTCATGGTGCGGCCCGCCGGGGGCGCCGCGCCGGCGCTGCCCCCCGGAGTCACCGTGACCGAGGTGGACGATCCGGACGGGCTCGCCGAGTGGGCCACCGTGCTCGCGGCCGGCTTCCCCGCCCCCGCCTCGCCGCCCCCGGCCGCGTTGCTCGGCGGCCCGGCACGGTTCTGGCTCGCCCGCACGGACGGCAGGCCGGTCGCGACCGCGCTCTCCTGGACCGGGCACGGGGTGGTCGACGTCGAGTGCGTGTCCGCCCTCCCGCAGTACCGCGGCCGCGGCATCGGTGCGGCGGTGACCTGGGCGGCGACGCTGGCCGAGCCGGCGCTGCCCGCCGTGCTGATCTCCAGCGACGACGGGCACGGCGTGTACCGGCGGATGGGGTACCTGCCGGTCTCGCGCTGGACGCTCTGGCACCGGCCCTAACCGTGCCGGGGGCGGCGGCAGACGTAGGCGTAGGCCGGCGGCAGGTTGCGCCAGATCGTGCGGCTGACCACGACCTCGTCGAACACCTCCGACAGCATCCGGCGGAAGCGGCGGGCCGTGGTCATCGGCGCGGTGTGGGTGTAGGCGAAGGTGGCGAAGGCGCCGGTCGGGCCGATCGCGGCGGCGACCTGGTCGAGGATGCGGCGCTGGGTGTCCCCGCCGAACAGGGACCACGGCAGCCCGCTCACCACGGCGTCGACGGCGGGCACCGAGCGGGCGGCGAGCAGCCCGGTGAGGTGCTCGGCGTCGCCGTCGACCACCTCCAGGTCCGGACGGGTGCGGCGCAGGTAGGCGGCGAGGCGGGGGTCGAGCTCCACGGCGAGGTGCCGGGCGTCGGCGGGGAGCCGCTCGGCGATGGCCGCCGACACCGACCCGGTGCCCGGCCCGAGCTCGACGACGGTCGGGGTGCCGTGCGTGGGGACCACCGAGGCCAGCAGGTCGGCCAGCCTCGGTGAGCTCGGGGCCACGGCCCCGATCTGCCCCGGGCTGCGCACGGCGGCGGCCAGGAAGGCGCGGCGGGGGCCGGTGCCGAACGGCCCGGCGAGCGGCGCGGTGGTCGGCGCGGTGGTCGGCGCGGTGGTCGGTGCGGTGGTCGGTGCGGTGACGGGCGTTGCAGGGCAGGTCGGGAGTCTCCCGGCCACGCCACCCGCAGGGGTGGACGGGGCGGGGAGGGCGGGCTCAGCGGTCAAGTCGTCCTCCTCGTCGGGCCCGAGGGTACGCACCCGACCCTGAGAACGAGGTGAACGTGAGGTGTCACGTTCGTCCTGATCGTCCCGGGGTGGTCAAGGCCTTCCGGATCGCGGTGAGGACCTCGTCCCGGGTGCCGTCGCGGGTGAACCCGGCGGCCCGCGGGTGCCCGCCGCCGCCGAGCCCGACGGCCACGGCCGCGACGTCCACCGCGCCCCGCGAGCGCAGCGAGACGGTCCACCGGCTCTCGTCGACCTGCTTGAGCACCACGGTGACCTCGGCCTCGACGGCGGTGCGGACGTGGTCGACCACGCTCTCGACCTCCTCGGGCCGGAAGCGCCGGACGACGTCGAGCGGCACCGTGGCGTGCACGGTGCCGCGGCCGGCCGGTACGCCGGGCTCCAGCTGGGCGCCCGCGAGGATGCCGCCCAGCGCGCCCAGCCAGGCGAAGGGGTGCGAGTCGACGAGCTCGCGCATCAGCGGCTCGACCTCCACCCCCGCCTCGACGAGCTCGGCGGCCAGCCGGTGCGGGCCCGGCCCGCCGATCCGGAAGCCGACGGTGTCCGTGGCCAGCCCGGCGTAGAGGCACCGGCCGATCACGGGGTCGAGCGGGGTGCCGAGCTCGGCGAGGATCCGCCGGACGAGCAGCACGGTGGCCTCGGCCCGCGGATCGAGCACCCGGACCGTGCCGAAGCCGGGGTTCGACGCGTGGTGGTCGACGAGGACGGCGCGGCCGGCGGCGTCGACGCGCCCGGCGAGCACGCCGAGCCGGTGCTGGTCGGCGGTGTCGCAGGCCACCACGACCTCGGGCGCCTCCGGTACGGCCGAGGCCGGGACCAGCAGGCCCTCGGCGTCGAGCGCGCCCAGGGACTCGGGCGCGGGCTCGTCGGCGCCCGTGACCCCGAAGGACACCTGCACCGACACCCCGCGCCGGTGCAGCGCCAGGCCGAGGGCGAGGGCGCTGCCGAGGCTGTCCGCGTCGGGCGACACGTGCCCGAGGACGACGACCTCCGTCGCCTCGCGCAGGACGGCGGCGGCCTCGGACACCGCCCGGGCGACCGCGCGGTCGATCGCGGCGTCGACGTCGTCCCGGTCGTCCGGGCCCAACGCCGCGAATCGGGGCTGCGCGGTCACCGGCTGCTCACTCCTCCCCGAGGTCGGAGGGGTCCGGCTCGCGCGGCGCGCGGTAGGGGTCGGCGTCGCCGGCGGGGCGGGCGCCGGCGGCCAGCCGGGCCACCTCCGCGTCCGACGCGCGGGTGCGGGCGAGCAGCTCCTCCATCCGGCGGGCCTCGTCCGGGACCTCGTCGGCGACGAAGGCCAGGCTCGGCGTGTGCCGGACGCCGGTCTGCCGGCCCACCGTCGTGCGCAGCACGCCCTTGGCGCTCTCGAGCGCGGCGGCGGCGCCGGCCGTGTCGGGCGCCTCGTCGACCGTGCGGCCGAGCACCGTGTAGTACACGGTGGCCTCGCGCAGGTCGCCGCTGACCCGGGTGTCGGTGACGGTCACCATCGCCAGGCGGGGGTCCTTCACCTCGTGCTCCAGCGCGCCGGCGACGATCTGCGTGATCCGCTTCGCCAGCCGCCGGGCGCGGGCCTGGTCCACCATGACGCGCTCCTCCCTGCGGGTCGTGCGCGGCGACCGTCGATCGGTCGAGACTCGCCGCTCACGCGCCGTTCAATCCTCCGGTCCCAGCATCCTGTGCCGGGCGGACAGCAGTTCCAGCTCGGGGCGGGCGGCGACGAGCCGCTCGCAGGAGTCGAGCACCTCGGTCACGTGCCCGGGGTCCGCGGCGACGCAGCACACCCCGATCAGCGCGCGGCGGTGCAGATCCAGGTGACCCGCCTCGGCGGCGGACACCGCGAAGCGCCGCCGCAGCTCGGCCACCACGGGCCGGACGGCGGAGCGCTTCTGCTTGAGCGAGTGGACGTCCCCGAGCAGGACGTCCAGCTCCAGTGCTCCCACGTACATGCCTGAAAGACAGCGTCTTTCCGGAGTGTCGGGGGCGGCACGCAGAGCGCGCCGCCCCCGACGACCAGGCCGCTAGGCCCGGGGCTTCTCCCGCATCTCGAAGGTCTCGATGACGTCGTCGACCTTGATGTCGCTGTAGCTGCCCAGGGTCAGACCGCACTCGAAGCCCTCGCGGACCTCGACCACGTCGTCCTTGAAGCGGCGCAGCGAGCTGATCGGCAGGTTGTCGGCGATGACCACGGAGTCGCGAAGCAGGCGCCCGCGGGCGTTGCGGCGGATCTCCCCGCTCATCACGAGGCAACCGGCGATCGTGCCGAACTTGGAGGACTTGAAGACCTCGCGGACCTCCGCCCGGCCGAGCTCGACCTCCTCGTACTCCGGCTTGAGCATGCCCTTCAGGGCCTGCTCGATCTCCTCGATCGCCTGGTAGATCACCGAGTAGTAGCGGATCTCCACGCCCTCGCGGTTGGCCAGCTCCGTGGCCTTGCCCTCGGCACGGACGTTGAAGCCCATGACGATGACGTTGTCCGCGATGGCGAGGTTGATGTCGCCCTCGGTGATGCCACCGACGCCGCGGTGGATCACCCGCAGCTCGACGTCCTCACCCACGTCCAGCTTCATCAGGGCGTCCTCGAGGGCCTCGACGGTACCCGAGTTGTCACCCTTGATGATCAGGTTGAGGGTGCTGGTCTCCTTCAGCGCGGCGTCGAGGTCCTCGAGCGACACGCGCTTGCGACGGCTGGCCAGCTCGGCGTTGCGCTCGCGCGCCCGCCGCCGGTCCGCGATCTGCCGGGCCACCCGGTCCTCGTCCACGACGAGGAACGTGTCGCCCGCACCCGGGACCGAGGTCAGACCGATGACCTGCACCGGACGCGACGGGAGCGCCTCGGTGACGTCCTCGCCGTACTCGTCGACCATCCGCCGGACGCGCCCGGAGGCGTCGCCCGCGACGATCGAGTCGCCGATCCGCAGGGTGCCGCGCTGGACCAGCACGGTCGCCACCGGACCACGGCCGCGGTCGAGGTGACCCTCGATCGTGACGCCCTGGGCCTCCATGTTCGGGTTGGCCCGCAGGTCGAGCGCGGCGTCCGCCGTCAGCAGGATCGCCTCGAGCAGCTGGTCGATGTTCGTCCCCTGCTTCGCGGAGATGTCGACGAACATCGTGTCGCCGCCGTACTCCTCCGCGACCAGGTTGTACTCGGTCAGCTGCTGCCGGATCTTGGCCGGGTTCGCGCCCTCGACGTCGATCTTGTTGACCGCGACCACGATCGGCACGTCGGCCGCCTGGGCGTGGTTGATCGCCTCGACCGTCTGGGGCATGACGCCGTCGTCCGCCGCGACCACGATCACCGCGATGTCCGTGGACTTCGCGCCGCGGGCACGCATGGCGGTGAACGCCTCGTGGCCCGGGGTGTCGATGAAGGTGATCGGGCGCTCCTCGCCCTCCAGCTCCGTCTGGACCTGGTAGGCGCCGATGTGCTGGGTGATGCCGCCGGCCTCGCCCTCGCGGACGTTCGCCTTGCGGATCGTGTCCAGCAGCCGCGTCTTACCGTGGTCGACGTGACCCATGATGGTCACGACCGGCGGCCGGACGACCCAGTCCTCCTCGTCGCCCTCGTCGCCGAAGGAGATGTCGAAGCTGTCGAGCAGCTCGCGGTCCTCCTCCTCCGGGCTGACGACCTGGACGCGGTAGTTCATCTCGGTGCCGAGCAGCTCGAGCACCTCGTCCGCGACCGACGCCGTGGCCGTGACCATCTCGCCGAGGTGGAACAACACCTGCACCAGCGAGGCCGGGTTGGCGTTGATCTTCTCCGCGAAGTCGGTCAGCGACGCGCCGCGCGGCAGCCGGATCGTCTCGCCGTTGCCCTTGGGCAGGCGGACGCCGCCCACCGAGGGCGCCTGCATCGAGTCGAACTCCTGGCGCTTCTGCCGCTTCGACTTGCGGCCCTTGCGCGCCGGACCGCCGGGACGCCCGAAGGCACCCGCGGTACCGCCGCGGCCACGACCGCCGCCGCCACCGGGACGACCGCGGAAGCCGCCGCCACCCGCCGGCGCACCGCCGCCGCCACCGGGGCCGCCGCCACCGGGACGGAAACCACCGCCACCGCCGCCGGGACGACCGCCGGGACCACCCGGACGGCCACCGGGACCACCGCGACCACGGGGGCCGCCACGGCCGCCGGGCGCGGGACGCCCGCCCGCCGGGCGGGCCGGCATCATGCCGGGGTTCGGACGCGGGGGCATGTTGCCCGGGTTCGGACGCGGGCCGCCACGACCGGGCTCACCGGCGCGCTGCGGGGGCCGCGGGCCACCGGCACCGGGGCCGGGACGCGGAGCGCCGCCCTGCTGACCACCCTGCTGGC
>NZ_JBHSQK010000105.1:0-40122 GCF_042658055.1 Pseudonocardia lutea | reverse complement strand
CGGCCGGCAGCGACCGTCCCGCGCCCCAGCGGCCCTCGGCGCAGCGCGAGGCGCTCGACGCGCGTTACGCCCTCGAGGAGGAGGCCTCCTGAGGGGCCGCCTCCTGCGGATCACCGGCGCCCGGCATACTCGAGCCGGGCGCCGGGGACCGTCCGGCGGGGCGCGGCTCGGCGGCCCCGCCGCGCGGGCCGGTGCGCCGCGCGGTGCCGGGCACCGGAACGGTGTCGACCACGCATGAGGACCGGCGAGGGAACGGAGTGACGCGGTGAGCATGCCCTCCGCGGCGGAGCTGACGCGCGCCCGCACCGCGCGCCGCGGCGTCGCCCTGATGCTCGTCGTCGCCGGCCTCGCGGCGTGCGCCCTCAGCCTGCTGAAGGTGACCGGGGGCACGGCGGGCGACCTGCGCCTGTTCATCACGATCGGCTTCCTGCTGCTGGGCCCGGGCTGGTCCGCGGCGGGGTTCCTGCGCCGAGCGCCCGCGGCGCACGTCTGGCTGCTGACCGTGGGCGTGGGCGTGGCGACCACGCTGCTCGCCGCGCAGATCATGGTCAGCACCGTCTGGTGGCACCCGGACCTGATGCTCTACATCATCACCGCGATCAGCGTCCCGTTCCTGCTGCGGCACGCGGTGGTCGCCCAGTGACCACACAGGACACCCGCCGGGGCGGCGGCCGCGACGGCGGCGCCCCGCGCGAGGGGACCGGCCGCGCCGGCGAGGAGACCCGGGCCGTCCGCATCGACCCCGAGGCCACCCAGGTCCTCGGCCCCGTCGGCGCGGTCGCGGGCTCCGGCCCGGACGGCACCGACCCGCCCACCGCGGCCATGCCGGTCGTCCCGGGACCGGCACCGAGCGCCGGGCCGCCGGCCGAGCCGTCCTGGCTCGAGCGGAACCGGGTCGTGATCGACCGCTGGCTGGCGCCGGTGCTCGCCCTGCTGGCGCTGGCGATGCTGCCGCTCGCCGTGGTCACCACCGACCTGAAGGCCCTCGACGGCTGGGGCCTGGCCAAGGTGCTCGGCGTCCCCGGCTGGCTGGCCCTGCTGTTCGCGATCGGCTCGTGCCTGACCGAGCTCCACGCGAAGCGGCCGCGCATCCCGATGCTCGGCACCGCGACCGGCGTGCTGATCCTGTGCTCGACCGGCCTCCCGTCCGTCGTCGAGCCCGCCGCGCGGTTCGGCACGGCCTGGACGATCACCGGCTTCGTCGACGCGGTCGCGGTCGCCAACGGCGTCCCGCCGCAGGGTCTCGACGCCCGGTTCTCCTGGCCGGCCTTCTTCGCCCAGTGGGCCTGGTTCCGCCAGGCCGGCGGTGCCCACCAGCTGGACGAGGTGCTGCGCTGGTTCCCGCCGGCCGTGGTCACGGTCTGGGCGATCGGCATCTACGCGCTGGCCCGCTCCATGCTGGGCGGCACCCGCGCGCCCTGGGCCGCGGCCTGGCTGTTCGTCGGCCTGAACTGGATCGAGCAGGACTACTTCTCGCCACAGGCCACCGGCATCTGCCTGCTGCTGACGGTGCTGACCTTCGCGCTCGGCCCGCTGGCCACCCGCCGGACCGACCCCAGCGGGGTCCCCGGCTGGCCCGCGCCGCACCGCGGCGCCAAGCGGCTGCCGCTGCTGCACCGCTGGCTCGTCTCCGGCATGACCCCGCCTAACCGGCCGACGCTGCCCCCGCGCCAGCTGCTGCTCGTCTACTTCTGCGCGGCGCTGTGCATCCTCGCGGTGATCCCGGCGCACCAGCTGACGCCGTTCGCGATCCTCGGGCAGCTCTTCCTGCTCGCCGTGGTCGGTCGCTACCGGGGCCGCGGACTCGTGCTGATCGGCATGATCGGCGTCGTCCTGTTCATCCTGATCGCCGCCCGGAACATCTGGATGAACCAGATCACGCTGTTCATCGGCACCGGCGACACGGGCGCCGCGCTGCAGGAGGGCGTGGCCGACCGGCTGACCGGCGACTTCGGCCAGGTCGTCGTCAAGTACGGGCGCGTGCTGGTCGCCGGCTGCTCGTACCTGCTGGGCATCGTGGGCGCCTGGGTGTACTGGCGCCGGCGCCGGGACCTCGTGCCGATCGGGCTCGCGGTGGTGCCGATGGCCTTCGCCGCGCAGGGCTACGGCAGCGAGGGCTTCCTGCGGATCGTGCTGTTCGGCCTGCCGATCCTGACCATCCTCGGCGCGGACTTCCTGCGGTGGACGGTGCGCAAGCGCGCGTGGATGCGCCCGGTGCTGGCCGTCGGCATGGTCGGCCTGTTCGGCACGCTGGTGTTCCTGCGCGGCGGCAACGACTCCTACCAGGTCGTCTACCCCGAGGACGCCGCGATGTTCCGGTCGGTCGTCGCGACGACCCCGCCCGGGCAGAACGTCATCCCGGTGTCCGACCCGGGGCCGTTCGCGATCGAGGGGCTCACCCTCTTCGGCCGCGGCGGCGGTGTGCCGGGCTGCGGCCGGATCGGCGTCTCGAACGATCCCATCGGCTGCACCGACAGGGTCGCGCCCGACGTGATCGTCAACTTCGGGTCGATCGAGGCGCAGGGCGTGTACCTCTACGGCAAGCCGCACAACTGGTCGCTGGACTACGCGAACACCCTGGTCCAGCAGGGCAAGTACTACTTCTGGTACCAGAGCCCGGACGACCCGTACGACTACGTGCTGCGCAAGGTCGGGGCGCCCGTGCTCCCCGGCGGCACCGCGGGGAGGCCCGGATGACGATCGATCCGGCCTTCGACAAGTGGGTGTGGCTGTCGTTCCTCGCCCTGCTGGTCGTGCTCGGCGTCCGCGCCTGGGTGGTGGAGAGCAGCCGCACCCGGCTCGGGCGCACGCCCACCCGGGTGCGTGCGCTCACCGTGGCCTCGGTGGGCGTGGTGGCCGTCGTCGTCGCGCTCCTCACCGTCCAGGGTGGACGCCAGGTCGTCCACTCCGTCCTGACCCGCACGGATCCGGTCACCGGGCTCCCGCTGGACGCGCCGCGGCAGCCCGCCCCGGCCGTGCCCGCGGACCCGAACGCCCCGGCCGTCGACCCGAACGCGAACCCGGGCGCACCCGCGGCCGCCGACCCGAACGCGAACCCGAACGCACCCGCGGCAGGTGCCGCGCCCTGACCTGAGTCGGGGTGGTGGATTTCACCGCGATATCGTGGCCGCCGCTGCGGGCGCGGCGACCCGGACCGGTACCGGGAGGGGCGACGCCGGGAGCAGGCACGCAGCGTTCCCAGGAGGAGGGCTCAACACTCCATGTCGGACAAGATCTACGACTTCGTCGTGGTCGGCGGCGGTGCCGCCGGGTGCGTCCTGGCCAACCGGCTCAGCGCCGACCCGGCCCACCGGGTGCTCCTCCTCGAGGCCGGGAAGTCGGACCCGTTCTGGGACGTCTTCACCCACATGCCGGCGGCGATGGGGCTCGCGATCGCGAGCCGGAGCCACAACTGGCACTACGTCTCCGAGCCCGAGCCGTTCATGCAGAACCGGCGCATGGACCTGCCGCGGGGCAAGCTGCTCGGCGGCTCCGGCTCGATCAACGCCATGACCTACGTCCGGGGCCACCCGGCGAACTTCGACCAGTGGGCGAAGGTCGTCGGCGACGAGGCCTGGGACTACGCGCACGTGCTGCCGTACTTCAAGAAGATCGAGGACTCGGTGACCTTCGGGGGCAACGAGTTCCGCGGTCGCGGCGGCCTGCAGACCGTCGAGCGCGCCCCGGCCGACCATCCGCTGTTCGCGCTGTTCTTCGAGGCCGCGCAGCAGGCCGGGTACAACCTGACCGCCGACCTCAACGGCGCGGTGCAGGAGGGTTTCGCGGCCTTCGACCGCAACATCCGCCGGGGCCGGCGGCAGTCGTCCTCGCAGGCGTACCTGCACCCAGTGATGGGGCGGCCGAACCTCGAGGTGCGCACCCACGCGCTGGCCACCCAGATCGTGTTCAGCGGGACCCGGGCGGTCGGGGTGACCTACCGGGCCGCGGGCGGCCGCGAGGAGATCGTCCGGGCCGAGGAGATCATCCTGTCCGGCGGCGCCTTCAACACCCCGCAGCTGCTGCAGCTGTCCGGCGTGGGTCGCGCCGAGGAGCTCGAGGCCGTGGGCGTGGCCCCGGTCCACGACCTGCGCGGGGTGGGCCACAACCTCGAGGACCACCTGGCGGTCCAGGTCCAGCACCGGTGCACCCAGCCCATCTCGATGGTGCACATGAAGGACAAGAAGAACTGGCCGAAGATGGGCCTGCAGTGGCTCGCCGGCCGGGGGCCCGCGGTGAGCAACCTCTTCGAGGCCGCGGGCTTCATCCGCAGCAACGAGGACATGGAGTTCCCGGACGTCATCGTCGGGTTCGCGCCCATGGCGATGGCCTTCGACGAGAAGCGGATCGTGGAGGGGCACGGCTACCAGGTGCACGTCGGCACCATGGCGGCGCGCTCCCGGGGCAGCGTCACGCTGCGTTCGGCGGACCCGGCTGCGCACCCGCGGATCATCTTCAACTACCTGGACAACCAGCGGGACCGGGACGACTGGGTCAAGGCGATCCGGATCGCGCGCGACATCATGGCCCAGCCGGCCTTCTCCGGCGTGGACGGCGGCGAGGTCGTCCCCGGGCCGGAGTTCCAGACCGACGAGGAGATCCTCGACTGGATCTCGCACACCGCGCAGACCGGGCTGCACCCCACGGGCAGCGCCCGGATGGGCCGCACCGCCGACGACGTCGTCGACCCGGCCACCATGCGGGTGCACGGCATCGAGGGCGTCCGGGTGGTCGACGCGTCGGTCTTCCCGACCGTGACCAACACCCAGACCTACGCGCCCACCCTGATGGTGGCCGAGAAGGCGTCGGACATGATCCTCGGCAACACGCCGCTGGAGCCGGTGCGCCTCGCCCGCCCGCAGGTCGTCTCGCAGGCGCGGCCCGCGGCCGCCCCGGAGGACGTGGTGGCCCCGGCCGGCTCGGCCTGAGCCGGCCGCCGGCCGGTCCGGGTCGGACGGTCCGAACCGGACGGAGCACGCGCACCGTCGACGAAGCACGGGAGGATGAGCATGGAGCTGCCGGGGCGGGCGCCGGCCTGGGTCGGCCGGGTCGAGCGGCGGGCCGAGGGACCGGACGCGCTGGACCTGTCGGTGGACCCCCGCTACCTGGCGGCCCGGCTGCTGGTCACCGAGGGCGGCGTCCCCGCCGGGCTGATCACGGTCGGCCTCACGGGCGGCCGCGCGACCACGTCGACGGTCCGCGCCGCGATCGAGGAGCAGCTGGGTCCGGACACCGGCGAGCGGGCCGCGGAGGAGGCACTGCCGCCGTCGGACGAGCCGCTCACCGTCGTGATCGCGACCCGGGACCGGGCGGAGAGCCTGCGCACCAGCCTGGCCGCCGTCGTCGCGGGCGACCACCCGGCCGTCACCGTGGTCGTGGTGGACAACGACCCGCCGGACGAGAGCACCCGGCTGGTCGCCGAGGAGTTCGCCGACCGGGGCGTGGTCTACGTGCGCGAGCGACGCCGCGGCCTCTCGGTCGGGCGCAACCGCGGGCTGCGCGAGGCCGTCACCCGGCTCGTCGCGTTCACCGACGACGACACCGAGGTGGACCGGCGGTGGGCGAGCCGCATCGCCGCCGTGTTCGCCGCCGAGCCGGACCTGGCGTGCGTCAGCGGGCCCGTGGTCGGCGCCCGGCTCGAGACCGAGGACGAGCTGGCCGCCGAGCGGGCCCTGGTGTGGAACCGGGGCTTCGAGGCGCGCCGGTACTCGCTGGCGGACCCGCCGGCGGACTCGGCGATCTTCCCCTTCTCGCCCGGCCTGTTCGGCATCGGCGCCAACTTCGCGGTCCGGGCGGACGTCGCCCGCGCGGTCGGCGGTTTCGACGAGGCGCTCGGCGCGGGCGCGCCGACCCGCGGCGGCGAGGACTGCGAGTTCATGGTCCGGCTCGTGCTGGCCGGGCACCAGGTCGGCTACGACCCGGGCGCCTTCGTCTGGCACCACCACCGGTCGTCGCCGGAGGAGCTGCGCCGGCAGATGCGCGGGTACTCGATGGGGCTGGGCGCGTTCCTCACCAAGATCGCTCTCGACCCCCGCGCCGGCGCCATGGCCGCGAAGCGCCTGCCGGCCGCGGTCGCGCAGTTCCGGCAGATCGGCGCGCGCGAGGCCACGGCGGGGGAGGGCGTGGCCGCCGGCGGCATCGGGGAGCGGCTGGCGTGGATCGTCGACGGGGGATCGGCCTACGTCCGCGGTCGCCGGGCGACCCGGCGGGCGGGCGGCCGGGTGCCCCGACTGTCCCCGGTGAACTCCCACGTCACGTCCGGCCGCTGACGTCGTTGGACTCGGAGACGGGAGCCCCGGCCGGGTGCTCTACGCTCCCGGCTTGTCTGCTTTGTCCGTTCTGAGTGGTCCGATGTGAGCGAGGAGTCCCAGTGTCCGAACCATCCGGGGACGGTGGTGGCGGTGCCCCCACCCGGGGGATCTCCCGCCGTACCGGCCTGATCCTGGCCGGTGTCGCGGCCGTCGCCGTGATCGCGCTGATCGCCGTGCTCGTCGGGCGCCCGTCGTCGGACTCCGGGACCACACCGGGCAGCGGTGCCGTGTCGGAGCCGGCCGGCCCCACGACGCCGACCCGGAGCCAGAGCGCGGGCGCCGACACCAGCGCGGCCACCCTGCTCGGCTGGGGCGAGCCGAGCCGGGTCGACGAGTTCGACGGCCCGCGCCCGGCCGGCTGGAGCATCTACAAGGGCGAGGGGCACGACGGGAACGGCCGCCGCACCACCGAGTCGATCCACGTCGACAACGGCATCCTCACCATCAAGGGCGACGCCGAGGGCAACACCGGCGGCCTCGCGCTCAACCCCGGCCAGATGTACGGGCGCTGGGAGGGCCGGGTGAAGCTGCCGACCAGCGATCCCACGTACCACGCGCTGCTGCTGCTGTGGCCGGACGAGGAGAACTGGCCGGAGGGCGGCGAGATCGACTTCATGGAGGCGACCTCCGGCGACCGGCAGAACGTCAACTCGTTCCTGCACTACAGCGAGGACAACAAGCAGGTCGAGCACTCCGTCGACGTGGACGCCACGGAGTGGCACAACTGGGCGGTCGAGTGGACCCCGGACCACGTCATCGGCTACCTCGACGGGCGCGAGTGGTACCGGGTCGAGGACAAGGACAAGCTGCCGCCGGGCCCGATGCACCTGTGCATCCAGCTGGACTGGTTCCCCGAGGACGGCGACCCGAAGAACGTGAAGCCCTCCGAGATGCAGGTCGACTGGGTCAAGGAGTACAAGGTCAGTGCCTGACCTCCGTGCCTGACCTCCGTGCCTGACCTCCGTGCCTGACCTGCGACACGGACCGGCCGGTGCCCCCGCGAGGGGACACCGGCCGGTGTCGTTCTCGGTGGTCCCGGGGGATCAGCCCCGCCGGACCGCCTGCAGCTTCAGCGTCTTCGCGTTGGCGATGTCGATGCTGCCCGTGTCCGTGTCGATGTCCGGGTCGAACCAGTCCGGCACCGGGGCGGCGATGCCCGGCGCGATGCGCTCCGAGCTGTTGAAGGTGTCCGGCTTGACCCGCCCCGCCGCGCGGGCCGCGAACCACGCGCCGACGGACGCGACCGTGCGGGCCACCTCGGCGCGGCTCGGCCGGACGTGCGCGGCCAGGGCCTTCCGGTACCACTCCATCTGCACCCGCAGCGCGTGCTCGAGGCTGTAGTGCCGGCGCACGAGCTCGAGGGCGAAGGCGGCGTTCTCCTTGCGGCGCACCTCGTCCGAGAGCAGCGTGTGCAGCTCGCGGACCAGCGTGTCCTCGCCGGTGCCGCCGTCGCCGATGCCGTAGAAGCCGCGCCAGCGGAACAACCGGGCGGACTCGCGGTCGAGGATCTGGAAGTAGCCGCGCTCGCCCTGCACGATGCAGGGCTTGCCGAAGGCCATGGCCCGCAGGATCGACCCGCCCATGCCGAGCGCGATGTCCGCGGCGGCGTAGGCGGGCCGGGGGTCGACGCGCAGCCCGGGCAGCAGCACGACCTCGCGGCCGGCACGCGCGTTCGTCGCGTCGGCGAGGGCCCGCAGCTCGGGCATGGCGGGCCCGTCGCCGACCATCACCAGCCGGATCCGGTGGTACGGCGCGATGCGGCCGGCGGCGCGGATCGCCGTCTCCAGGCCCTCCTGCTTGAGCGCCCGGGCGAACCGGCTGACCACGACGACGGCGATCTCGTCCGGCGCGATCCCGAGCTCCGCCCGGAAGGCCGCCCCGCCCGGGAAGTCCGGGTACTGGCCGACCGTGTCCGTCGGGATCTCCAGGACCCCGATCGGCCCGCTGCGCTCGCGGGTCTCCATGGCGATCAGCGGGCCGCAGACCTGCAACGGCACCGTGGCGGGCATGAAGTCCGGCACGGACATGCTGTTGATCGTCATGGTCATCGGCACGTCGTCGAGGCGGTGCGGGCCGAGGAAGGCGAGCAGCGCGGGAGTCAGCTCGTAGGCGTGGACGAGGTCCGGCCGCACCCGCCGGGCCAGGTCGCGGATCCGCTTGTAGGCGGCGCGGGCCGTGGGCGCGATGTTGTCCGGGACCAGCTCCTCGACCGCCTCGAACGGCACGCCCCGCTCGCGGATGACGTCCTCGAGGACGCCGGGCGGGCCGGCGAGCACGACCTCGTGCCCCATGTCCCGCACACCCGCTGCCAGGTCCACGGAGTTGCGCTGGCTGCCGCCGATGTCCAGGTTGTGCAGGACGACGAGCAGGCGCAGCGGCCGGTCCGTGGGCCAGCGGCTCGTGCCGGGGGCACTGTGCGCGTTCACTCCTCGGGTCTCCCTCGTGTGTGAAGAAGGGCCGTCCGTCAGGACGGACGCCGGCCCGCACCGGTCGCCAGCCCGGCGACGGGGGTCGGCTCGGTCGGGGGGTCGGACCGGTCGGCGGGGGCGTCGCCGTCGCCGGTCTCCTCCTCGACGGCGTCGCGCCGCAGCGTCCGCATGAAGCGGACGAGCGGGACGGCGACGACGAGCGCCGTGACGGCCTGGGCGAGGAGGAACGCCAGGCCGGCGCCACCGATGCCCATGCGGCCCATGAGCACCACCGCGAGCCCGATGACCAGGGCCGCGGTGAACACCTCCAGCACGACGACGCGCCCCATCTGGTTGCGCAGCCGGGAGGTGTTGATGAAGTTCATGTTGATGATCGTGAAGGGGATGGCGAGCACCGCGTAGCGCAGCACCCAGGTGCCCTGGTCGGAGTACGCGTCGCCGAGCACCGAGAGCACCCAGGGGGCCAGGAGGAACAGCGCCGGCACGCCGAGGCCGCCGATCAGGTAGCTCAACCGGAAGGTGCGCTTCATCAGCGCCCACTGCTGGCGCCGGTCGTGGCTGGTCTCCACCACGTAGGAGGAGCTGATGTTCCAGATGAGCACGCTGAACGACTCGGCGATCAGCCAGGGCAGCGCGAAGTAGGCGTTGGCCTCGGTGCCGAGCGAGGCGACGACCAGCAGCGGCAGGACCAGCGGGATGATCACCGTGACGGCGCCGGTGGCGTACTCGGCGAGGAAGATCGTGAGCAGCCCACGGCGGTCCGGCATCGGGGGCGTGCCCTCGCCGGGCGGGGGCACGCGGGGGAGCAGCCGCAGGAACAGGATCGGCGAGATCACCAGCTGCAGCACGATGATCGGGATCGCCCAGGCGACCAGGATGCCCTTCTCGAACGCGAGGTTCGCGAAGAGGATCAGCAGCCCCATCTTCCCGAGCGCGAACAGCAGCTGCTCGAGCGGGATCCAGGTGGAGCGGCGCAGCCCGGTGAGCACCCAGTCCTGCAGCGTCGACAACGCCAGCAGGGCCACGAGCAGCGGGAACGCCGCCCGGTCCCAGAGGGTGGGGAAGAGCTCGTCGTGCGGGAAGAACACGAGGAAGCCCGCGCCGAGCAGCAGGGCGATCGCGGTGGCGATGCCGTACCCGGCCAGGACCAGCGCGCGGGCCTTCGTCCCGGCCGAGGCCAGCACGCGACCGAAGAGCAGCCCGACGTTCGACGCGGCGACCTGCGACAGCATCGTCGCCGTGGAGAGGATGGCCGACGAGCGCCCGACCTCCGTGGCGGGGAGCCGGGCGGCGATCGCCCAGAAGCCCAGCCCGACGAGCGCGGTGATGCCGGTGGCGGCCATCAGGGCGAAGGCGTTGAGCTCGAGGCTGGGCAGCAGCGAGCGGCGCCTGCGGGGCGGCTCGTCGCCGCCCGCCACGGCCTCGGCCGGCTCCGGGGTCCCGTCCGCGCCGTCCGTCCCGGCGGCGGGGTCCTCGGTGCCGGCGTGCTCGTCCGTCGCCCCCGGCACCGGCGCGGTCCGCAGCCCCACGGTCTCCAGTGCGGCGTTCTCCGCTGTGCCCGGCGCGGGCACCTGCAGCGCGGCGAACCGCTCGGTTGGGGGATCGGCGTACGGGTCCGCACCGGGACCCGTGACCCGGTTCCGGGGTGCGCCCGCGACGGTCCGGCCCGGACCGCTCGCGAACCGCTCCTCGCCGCGCACCGGACCCCTGTCTCGCTCCACTACCGCAGTACCCCGTCAGACCTGTCCGTGCCGCGCGCACCCGGCGGGCGCTGGTCGCCGCTCCTCGTCTCGGTGATCGGAGCCTAATGGTCGACTCGCCGGCGCCGGTTCCGGGGTGTAACCTGCCCGATTCGCGCCCGGCGGGCCGCTCCGCTCCGAATCGTCCATCGGGACCGGAAGGGGCCGCGTTACACCGGGTCCCGACACCGTCACGCTCGCGGAACTCGGCCTGGTTGGGACCGTGACGGCGGTGCCGCGGCTATCGTCGGCGCCGCAGGGACCGGACGGACGGCGGGAGCGCGCATGACGGGGACCACGACCGGGGTGCGGGTGCACCCGCAGGGGCTCTGCGAGAGCACGGACGTCGGCGAGGGGACCCGGGTGTGGGCCTTCGCGCACGTCCTGCCCGGGGCCCGGGTCGGCCGGGACTGCAACATCTGCGACTGTGCCTTCGTCGAGGACGGCGCGGTGCTCGGCGACAACGTCACGGTCAAGAACGGCACCCTCGTCTTCTCCGGCGTCACCTGCGAGGACGACGTGTTCCTCGGGCCCAACGTGCTGTTCACCAACGACCTGCGGCCCCGCGCGGCGATCAAGCGGGGGCCGGAGGCGCTGCTGCCGACCGTGGTCCGCCGCGGCGCCACGCTGGGCGCGGGGTCGGTGGTGGTCTGCGGCACCGAGATCGGCGAGCACGCCTTCGCCGCGGCGGGCGCCGTGGTGACCCGGTCGGTGCCGGCCCACGCCTTCGTCGCCGGGAACCCGGCACGGGTCAAGGGCTGGGTGTGCGTGTGCGGCGAGCGCCTCGGCGAGGACCTGGTGTGCCCGGACTGCGGGACCGCGCACGAGCGCGCCGGGGAGGGACTGCGCGTCAGCGGCCGCCGGGGCCGTCGCTAGAGTCCGACGGCGGAAGAGTCCACCGGGGACCCCGCCGGCGTCCGGCCGGCCCCGAAGCGGGACGCCGCCCCCACCGTCGCCCCGCGCCGTGGAGCGCGGGCGTCCCGCGTCCCGACCACACCGGACCGAGGAGCAGACCGACATGGCCCGTGCCGCCCAGACCTCCACCACCGCAGCGAACACCGCGCTGCGCGCCCTGCGCGACGTCGGCGCGGCCGCCTGGTTCGGCGGCTCGCTGATGGGGGCGTCGGGGCTCAACGCCGCCGCCGACGCCGCCGGCGGTCCGGTGGAGCGCGAGCGCGTGGTCGCCGCGGGCTGGGCGCGCTGGACGCCGATCTTCCGGGCCGCCGCGGCCGCGCACCTGCTGGGCAGCGTCGGACTGCTGGCCCGGCGGCGCAGCAAGGCGGACCTGGTCGGCCTGGGCCTCACCACCGCCGCCGTCGGTGCGGTGGCGGGCACGGCCGTGATGGGGTCCAAGGAGGTCCCCGAGACGACCATCCACGCCGTGGAGTGGACGGTCCCCGCGCTGCTCGCCGGGGTGATCCTCAGCGGCCTCGGCCGGAAGGGCTGACGTGGCGTCGGCGGTCTCCTCCCTGCGCAGTTCGCTGGGCGAGCTCCCCGCGGCCCAGGCCGCGTACCGGTGCGCCGTGGCCGGTCGGATGCGGGCGGAGCGGTGGGGCCTGGCCCTCGACGAGGCGCTGCGCACCCGCACCGGCCTGACCCGCCCGCGCGGCACGGGCGTCGGCCGGATCCTCGCCTACCACTCCATCGGCACGGAGTCCTGGGGCGTCAACGACGTCCGGCCCACCGACTTCGAACGGCACCTGCAGGTCGCGGTCGACGAGGGGTGGACCTTCGCCACCCCGGCCGAGGTGCTCGCGGCGCCCGAGCGCAAGCAGCTCGCGATCACCTTCGACGACGGCGCCACGAGCGTGCTCGACAACGCCGTGCCGGTGCTGCGCCACCACGGCGTCCCCGCGACGATGTTCGTGGTCAGCGGGTGGGCCGACGGCGGGCACGACGCGGGGTACGCGCACGTGCTGGACTGGGCCGGGCTGGCCAGGCTCGAGGCGGCCGGCGTCACGCTGGCCAGCCACTCGGCGTCGCACCCCGACTTCGGCCGGCTCGACGCCGCCGCGGCCGAGCGCGAGCTCGTCGGCTCGCGGACCCGGCTCGAGGCGATGCTCGGCCACGAGGTCGACGAGTTCGCCATCCCCTTCGGGCAGTCCGCGAACTGGACGCCCGAGGCCGGTGCGATCGCGAGCAGGGTGTACCGCACGGTGTACGCACAGGCCGTCGACACCCGGCCGGCAGGCACGATCCCGCGCACGTTCATCACCCAGATCGACCGGCCGTTGATCTTCCGCGCCGCGCTCTCCGGCGCCTTCGACAGCTGGGAGGAGTGGTTCCTCGGCCCCCGCTGAGCACGGGCGGGCGGCACGCTCGCTCACGAGGTGAGCGAACGTGCCGTTCGCCGTGCAGGGGTCACAGGGCGGTGCGGAGGACGTCCACCACGCGCTGCTGCTGCTCCTCGGTGATCTGCGGGTAGAGGGGCAGCGAGAGGATCCGCTCGGCCGCCGCCTCGGCGACCGGGAAGTCGCCGGTCTTGCCGAGGTGGCCGAAGGCGCCGGTCAGGTGGACCGGGGTGGGGTAGTGGATGCCCGCGCCCACGCCGTGCGCGTTGAGGTGCGCCAGGACCTCGTCCCGCCGGTCGACCTCGATCACGTAGAGGTGCCAGACCGGCTCGTTGCCGGCCGTGACCGTCGGTGTGGTGACGCCCGGCAGGTCGGCCAGGAGGGCGTCGTAGCGCGCGGCGGCGGCCCGCCGGGCGGCGTTCCACGCGTCGAGCCGGGTGAGCTTGGCCGAGAGCACGACGGCCTGCAGCGCGTCGAGCCGGCTGTTCACGCCGGCCACGGTGTGCTCGTACTTGCGGGGCGAGCCGTGCGCGCCGAGCAGCCGGACCCGCTCGGCCAGCTCCGCGGAGTTCGTGAGCACCGCGCCCGCGTCGCCGTAGGCGCCGAGGTTCTTGCCGGGGTAGAAGCTGGTGCCGGCGATGTCGCCGATCGCCCCGGCCTGCAGTCCGTCGCGCCGCGCGCCCTGGGACTGCGCCGCGTCCTCGCAGATCGCGACGTGGTCGGGGAGCCCGGCCTCGAGCCGCGCGACGTCGGCGACCTGGCCGTACAGGTGCACCGGCAGGACCGCACGGGTCCGGTCGGTGACCGCGGCGAGGGCGGCGTCGACGTCGATCAGCGCCGTGCCGGGCTCACAGTCGACGAGCACGACCTCCGCCCCGGCACGCACGACCGCCTCGGCGGTGGCGATGAACGTGTTGGCCGGGACGAGGCACTCGTCGCCGGGCCCGACGCCGAGCGCGCGCAGGGCGAGCTCGAGCGCGTCCGTGCCGTTGGCCACGCCGACGACGTGCTCCACGCCGGAGTACGCGGCGTAGGCGGCCTCGAACTCGGCGACGGCCGGCCCGCCGACGAAGGCGGTCCGGGCCAGGACCTCCGCCCAGCCCGCGGCCTGCTCGGCGGTCGCCTCGGCGTGCTGGGCGGCCAGGTCGACGAGGGGGATCGGGGCCGTGCCGTCGCTGCGGACGACCGGCGTGAGGGGGGCGGCCATACGGCTCCTTGGGACTCGGGGAGCGGGGCTCGGGGGAGCGGGGGTCTCGGGCGCGGTCAGGCGCCGGTGGTCGCCAGGCCGAGGGCGCCGGCGAGCGCGTCGACGACGGCGCGCTGCTCGGCCTCCCCGATCTCGTGGTGCACCGGGAGGATCACCGTCCGGCGGGTGAGGTGCTCGGTGACGGGCAGCGGCGCGTGCGGGTGCCCGGCGTAGGCGGGCTCCAGGTGTGCGGCCATGATCCCGCGGCGGGCGGAGACCCCGGCCTCGGCGAGCGCACCGAGCACGGCGACCTGGTCGGCGCCCTCGGGGAGCTCCACCCAGAAGGACTGGTAGTTGGCCGTGCCGTGCGGCGGGTCGCCGACCGCGCGCAGCCCGAGCGGGGCGAGCAGCTCGCGGTAGCGCTCGGCGATCGCGCGGCGCTGCGCCACGATCCCGGGCAGCCGGCCGAGCTGGACCAGGCCCATCGCGGCCTGCATGTCCGTCATCCGGTAGTTGAACGCCGTCTCGTCGTAGCCCTCGAGGACGACCTTCGTGCCGGCGGCGTGCCGGTC
This sequence comes from Pseudonocardia lutea, assembly GCF_042658055.1. NCBI lineage: Bacteria > Bacillati > Actinomycetota > Actinomycetes > Pseudonocardiales > Pseudonocardiaceae > Pseudonocardia > Pseudonocardia lutea. The sequence goes on along the minus strand of NZ_JBHSQK010000105.1, from coordinate 25,597 downwards.
CGCCGCGGAGACGGTCATCCCGTGCTCGCGCAGCCGGCGGATCCGCGCGGCCCACTCGGCGTCGTCCGTGGTGACCATGCCGCCCTCACCGGTGGTGAGGAGCTTGCGCGGATGGAACGACCACGCCGCGAGCAGGGCGCCGGTCCCGACGGGGCTGCCGTGGAGCGTGGCGCCGGCGGCGCATGCGGCGTCCTCGACGACCGGGACCTTGCCGCAGACGGCCGTGATCGCCGGGACGTCCGCGGGCTGCCCACCCTGGTGGACCACGAGCACGGCCTTGGTCCGCGGGGTGAGCACGGCCGCGACGGTCTCCGGCGTGACGTTGCCGGTCCCGGGCTCGACGTCGGCGAACACCGGCGTGGCCCCGCAGTAGCGGATCGCGTTGGCGGTCGCGACGAACGAGAACGACGGGCACACGACCTCGTCGCCCGGGCCCACGCCCAGCACGTACAGCGACAGGTGCAGCGCGGTGGTGCAGTTCGAGGTCGCGATCGCGTGCGCTGCGCCGACGTGCGCGGCGAACGCCTTCTCGAACTCGGCGACCCGGGGGCCCTGGGCCACCCAGCCGGACCGCACGACGGCCGCGACGGCCTCCGCCTCCTCGTTACCGAGGAGGGGCTTCATGACCGGGATCACGCGCCGACCTTCAGCGGGGTTCCGGTCTCGTCGCTCCACCACTGCACGAGGCCGCGCAGACCCTCGTCCATGCCGATGGCCGGCTTCCAACCGAGGTCGCTCGCGGCGGCAGAGATGTCCGCGAGGCGGCGCGTGACGCCGTTGACCTGGCGAGCCGGACCGAACTCCGGGGTGAGATCGGAGTCCATCGCCTCCAGCAGCGCCTCGGCCAGCTCGGCCAGGCTGATCTCCTCGGAGGTGGCGATGTTGTAGACCGCGTCCGTGACCGGGGCCTGCGCGGCGAGCACGTTGGCCCGGGCGATGTCGTGGACGTGGACGAAGTCCATCGTCTGCTTCCCGTCGCCGAAGATCAGCGGGCGCTCGCCGCGGGCGATCCGCTCCATCCAGCGGATCAGCACCTCCGTGTAGACGCCGTAGGCGTCCATCCGCGGGCCGTAGACGTTGAAGTAGCGCAGCGCGACGTAGTCCAGCCCGTTCATGGCGTGGAAGCTGCGCAGCATGCCCTCGTTGAACGCCTTGGCGGCGCCGTAGAAGGTGTCGTTGTTGTACGGGTGATGGCGCTCGGTGGTGGGGAACTCCTCGGCCAGCCCGTAGACCGACGCGGACGAGCTCGCGACGACCTTCTCGACCCCGTGCTCGACGGCGGCCTCGATGATCGTGAAGGTGCCGTCGACCAGGCTCTCCAGCGCGGTCCGCGGCTGCTCGGCGCACTGGGTGATCCGCAGCGCGGCGAGGTGGAAGACCAGGTCCTTGCCGGCGGTCAGCTCGCCGACCAGCCCGCGGTCGTTGATGTCGCCCTCGACGAGGGTCAGCCGGTCGCCCGCCGCCTCCTGCGCCGCGGCGATGTTCTCCCGCCGCCCGCGCACGAGGTTGTCCAGCACGACGATCTCGGCCGCGCCGGCCTCGACGAGCTGGTCGACCAGGGTCGAGCCGATCGTGCCGGCACCACCGGTGACCAGGATCTTCTGACCCTCGACCGGCTGGGCCGCCTGCTGGGACTCGGTCACACCGTCACCTCTCCGCGGCCGCGCTGGGCCATCGTGGTCGGAACGTCCTCGATCACCCCGGCGGTGGCGCGCGGGGTCTCCTGGATCGTGCGGATCGGCACGGACATGCCGTCCTTCGCGAGGCTCTCCGAGGCGGCCTCGAGGATCGCGAGGACCCGCAGGCCCGCGAAGCCGTCCGTGAGCGGGCGCCGGTTCTCGGCGATGGCCGCCGCGAACTCGACCATGACCGACCGCAGGGCCTCCAGGTTGGCCAGGGCCGGGGCGACGGTGTCGCCGGTGCGGTACGAGACGAGCCTGCGGCCGCGGACGTCGGCGTCCTCCAGCTCCGACTGGATCCGGTCGACCCCGCGGTCGTGCTCGGAGAGCCGCTGGGTGGGGTTGAGGTCGTCCCACACCACGGTCCGGTTCGACCCGCCCACCACGAAGGTGCGGATCTTGGTGGGCGAGAGCCAGTTGACGTGCACGTGCGCGAGCGCGCCGTTGGACAGCCGCAACGTCAGGTGCGCGACGCAGGCGTGCCCGGCGTTGACCGGGTCGGAGCCGTGCGCGGCCACCGAGACCGGGAAGACGTCGTCCGGGAGGATCGCGTCGAAGATGGACAGATCGTGCGGGGCCAGGTCCCACAGCACGTCCACGTCGGGCTGCACGATGCCGAGGTTGATCCGCACCGAGTCGATGTACTGCAGGTCGCCGAGCCGGCCGCTGCGCACGACCTCACGGATGTGCCGGACCTCGGAGGTGTAGCAGAACGTGTGGTCGACCATGAGCACGCGGCCGAGCCGCTCGGCGGCCTCGACCAGCTGCCGGCCCTCCTCGTAGGTCGGGGCCAGCGGCTTCTCGATCAGCACGTGCTTGCCGGCCTCGAGCGACCGCATCGCCACGTCGAAGTGGGTCGCCGCCGGGGTGGCGACGGCCACCGCGGACACCGCGGGATCGGCCAGCACCTCGTCGAGCGAGGTGGAGATCCGCACGGTCGAGTAGTTGCCCAGGACCTGCCGGGCCCGGTCGGCGTTGAGGTCGCACAGGTACTCGAGGTGCAGGCCCGGGGTCTGCTGTGCGTTGCGGACGAGGTTGGGACCCCAGTAGCCGCCGCCGACCACGGCGATCCCGATCGGACCGTCGCTCTCCACTGTGTACCCGTCCGCCATCCGTCCCGTTCCCCCGCGTCTGCCGGTGATCTCGGGTCCGGACCCTACAAGGACCCCTTCGGGTGATCAGCGGCGCGTCGGGGGAGGCCGGGAACGCCCCGGCGCGTCCACCTCCGGGCAGCCCGTCCCCGGGCGTCCCGTTCGCCCGGGCGACGCGCCGGGTGTCCTTCGGGCGGCCGGGGCGGCGGGTGACCCGTCGGTAGACTCGGCGCCCATGTTGACGGCCAGGCTTCCCCATCTGCCCCCCGTGGTGGGAGCTGTCCCGTCGTCCGCTCCCGTCGCTGCCGAGGCGCAGTGACCCGACCGGACTCCGAGGCCAGCACCCCTGTACCCGCTGACTCCGCGCACCGGCGCGAGGAGTCCGACCCGCCTCCCGGCGCGAGGCGATCCCCGGTCCCCGACCCCGCTCGGCGACCGGCACCCCTGTTCGACGACGCCGTCCCCGGTTCCGCCGGCGACCGGCGGTTCCCCGAGGGCGGTACGGCGGCGGCCCGCCCCGGGGGAGCCGCGGCGGGCCGCCCCGGAGGAGCCGCGGCGGGCCGCCCCGGGGGAGCCGCGGCGGGCCGCCCCGGCGGATCCGGGCCCGCCGGCCGGTTCGACGGCCCACCCCGGCCGAGCGACCCACCGACCGTGGAGCTCGCTCCCGGCACGGTCGCCGTCGAGGCCCGGTCCGACGGCCCAGGCGGCTCTCACCTCTCCGGCGGCGCCGTCGGGCCCGCGGCTCCCGAGCCGCGGGCCCCCGAGCCGCCGGCCCCGGCGGCCAAGGACCTCGGGTCCTCCGAGGGCGGCTCCGCCAAGCGGGCCCTCTCCGACGGCCTGTCCCTGTCGATCAGCGGCGCCGTCGGGTCGCTGGCCGGCTTCGTCAGCTGGCTGATCGCGGCGCGGATCATGCCGCAGGAGGCGGTCGGCTACGCCTCGGCCTTCGTGTCCGCGTTCCTGCTGGTCGCGGGCGTGGCGCAGCTGAACCTCGACTCCGCGATGATGCTGTGGATGCCCAAGGCGGGCCGCAAGGCGTCGACCCTGTTCTGGCGCAGCCACCTGGTGATCATCCCGTCGTGCGCGCTGGTCGGGCTGGTGTACGTCCTGCTCGAACCCCTCATGGCGACGACCGGCGCCGGCGGTCACCTGCCGGTCTGGGTCGGCGGCCTGTTGTTCCTGCTCGCCGGCATCGGCTGGGGCCTGTGGGGCGTGCACGACTTCAGCCTCATCGCCGTCGGGAAGACGTGGTGGGCGTCGTGGCGCAACATCGCCTTCGCCGTGGCCCGGATCGGCATGCTGGTCGCGCTGGGGGCGAGCCTCGGCCCGCTCGGCGTCGTGCTGTCGTGGGTGGTCCCGATCGCGCTGTGGACGCTCGGCAGCGCCGTCGTCGGCGGCATCTACACCCGCAAGTTCGCGCGGCTCTCCGACCAGGAGTGGCTGCCGACGCGCCGGGAGGCCGTGCGCTTCCTCGGCCCGACCACGCTGGCCCACTGGGGCACGGTGCTGCTGTTCAACCAGGTCACGGTGATCGTCACCCAGCGCTTCGGCCCGACGACCGGTGCGGCGTTCTTCATCGCCTGGCAGGCGGTGATGGTGATCGACATCGCCGCGCAGCGGTTCATGCAGTCGCTGTCGGCGCAGCTGGCCCGGGACCCGGAGAACGCGAAGGCGCACATCCGGGCCTCGCGCAAGCGGCTGTACGTGATCTTCCTGCCGATGATCCTGGTCGGCGTGCTGCTGGCCCGGTTCGGGCTGGAGTTCTTCGGACCCGGCTACGCCGAGGCCGCCGACGTGCTCCGCGTGCTGCTGCTCGGCATGGTCGCCCGCCTGGTGATCTCGCACGAGCTCGGCGTGCGGCAGGCCCGGCACGACGGCGTCGGGTTCGCGCGGCTGCAGCTGCTGAGCACCGCGTTCGTGATCGCGGTGGTGCTGTTCATCCCGATCGGGCCTTCCGACGCCGCCGGGTCGCACCCGGTCGAGCAGCTGATGCCGGTGGCCGCGGGCTACGCGATCTCGCAGCTGGTGTGCGCGGTCGCGGTGGTCGTGTGGCCGCGGATCCGCGGTCGGCGCACTCCCGCCCAGGCCTGACGCACCATGGAACCATAACGCTCGATTCCTGCCCGGATCTGAGCGTTATGGTTCCATGACACTCGAATTCGGGTGGAGAACGAGCGTTATGGTTCCATAACGCGTTCAGTCGGGCGCCTGGACGCGGGTCAGCCCAGGCCGCCGATGGCGACGTACTTGACCTCGAGGAACTCCTCGATCCCGACGGTGCCGCCCTCGCGGCCCAGCCCGGACTCCTTGATCCCGCCGAACGGCGCCGCCGGGTTGGACACCAGCCCGGTGTTCAGCCCGACCATGCCGCTCTCGAGCTTCTCCGACACCCGCAGCGCCCGGTTCAGGTTCTCCGTGAACACGTAGTTGACCAGGCCGAACTCGGTCGCGTTGGCCGCGGCGAGGGCCTCGGACTCGGTGTCGAACACCGAGATCGGCGCCACCGGCCCGAAGATCTCCTCGTGGTTGAGCCGGGACTCCTTGGGCACGTCGACGAGCACCGTCGGCGGGTAGAAGTAGCCCGGGCCGTCCGCGGCCCTGCCGCCGACCTTGACCTGCGCGCCGTTCTCGACGGCGTCGCCGACGAGGTCGACGACCTTCTCCCGGCCCTTCGCGTCGACCAGCGGGCCGACCTGCACGCCCTCCTCGGTGCCGCGCCCGACCTTGAGCCCGCCCATCCGCTCGGCCAGCTTCGCGGCGAACTCCTCGGCGACCCCGCGCTGGACGTAGAAGCGGTTGGCCGCGGTGCAGGCCTCGCCCATGTTCCGCATCTTGGCGAGCATCGCGCCCTCGACGGCCTTGTCGAGGTCGGCGTCGTCGAACACCAGGAACGAGGCGTTGCCGCCCAGCTCCATCGAGGTGCGCAGGACCTTGTCGGCGCACTGCCGCAGCAGGATCTTGCCGACGCCCGTGGAGCCGGTGAAGGAGAGCTTGCGCGCCCGGCCGTCCGTGATGATCGGTTCCATGACGCCGGCCGCGTCCGTCGCGGTGATCACGTTGAGCACGCCGGCGGGCAGCCCGGCGTCGAGCAGGAGCTGGCCCAGGGCCAGCATCGACAGCGGGGTCTGCGGCGCCGGCTTGATCACCACCGTGCAGCCGGCCGCGATCGCCGGGCCGATCTTGCGGGTGCCCATGGCGAGCGGGAAGTTCCACGGCGTGATGAACACGCACGGGCCGACCGGCTGCTTCATCACCAGGAAGCGGCTGCCGCCGGCGGGGGCCGTCGCGTAGCCGCCGCCGATCCGCACGGCCTCCTCGGCGAACCAGCGGAAGAACTCGGCGGCGTAGGTCACCTCGCCGCGCGACTCCGCCAGCGGCTTGCCCATCTCCAGGGTCATCAGCAGGGCGAGGTCGTCCGCCCGGCCGATCATCGCCTCGTAGGCCCGCCGCAGGATCTCCCCGCGCTCGCGCGGCGCCATCGCGGCGAAGCCGGCCTGCGCCTCGTGGGCGGCGGCGAGGGCCGCCATGCCGTCCTCCGGCCCCGCGTCGGCGACCTCGGCGAGGACCTCGCCCGTCGACGGGTCCTCGACCTTCGTCGTCGCCCCCGACGCCGCCGGCCGCCACTCGCCGCCGATGAGCAGTCCGGTGGGGACGGCCTCCAGGACCTTCCGTTCGAGATCGGGGTTCGTCATGTCCCGGATGTTCCCATCCCGCCACACGTTGATGCACGACCCCGATCCGTGGGCTAGGAAGGAGCCGTGACGGACACGATGGCGACACTGCCGGATCTCGTGCCCCCGCCGGTGGAGCTGCCGGAGCGCGTCGCGGCGCTGCGGGCCGAGGTGCGCGCGTTCCTCGCCGAGGAGCGTGCCGCCGGGGCCTGGAGTCCGCGGGCGGACACCTGGCTCTCGGGGTGGGACGAGCGGTTCACCAAGGAGCTGGCCCGGCGGGGCTGGCTGGGGATGACGATCCCGACCGAGTACGGCGGGCACGGGCGCGGCGCGCTCGACCGGTACGTGGTGACCGAGGAGTTGCTGGCGGCGGGCGCGCCGGTGGCGGCCCACTGGGTCGCCGACCGGCAGATCGGGCCCTCGCTGATGCGCTTCGGCACCGAGGAGCAGCGGCAGCGGTTCCTGCCGGGCATCGCGGCCGGCGAGGTGTACTTCGGCATCGGGATGTCGGAGCCGGACTCGGGCTCGGACCTGGCGTCGGTGCGCTCGAAGGCGGACCGGGTCGAGGGCGGCTGGGAGCTGACCGGCACCAAGGTGTGGACCTCCGGCGCGCACCACGCGCACGCCTTCTTCGCCCTGGTCCGGACCTCGCCGAAGGAGGACGGCAACCGGCACGCCGGGCTGTCGCAGCTCATCGTGGACCTCAAGGCGCCGGGGGTGACGATCCGGCCGATCCCGCTGCTGACCGGTGCGCACCACTTCAACGAGGTGGTGTTCGACAAGGTCTTCATCCCGGACGGGATGGTGCTCGGCGAGATCGGGCAGGGCTGGCACCAGGTGACCTCGGAGCTGGCGTTCGAGCGCTCCGGCCCGGAGCGCTACCTGTCGACCTTCCCGCTGCTGGTGGCGTTGCTGCGGGAGATCTCCGCGCAGGACCTCGACGCCGGGCGGCGCCGGGACCTGGGCGGGCTGGTGTCGCGGTACTGGACACTGCGGCGGATGTCGCTCGCCATCGCCGGCGCGCTCGACGCCGGCCAGGCGCCGGAGCTGGCGGCGGCCGTGGTGAAGGACCTGGGCACCCGCTTCGAGAACGAGGTGATCGACGCCGCGCGGCTGCTCGTGTCGATCCCGCCGGACCGGGGCGCGGAGCAGGGCGGCTACGCCCGGTTGCTGGCCGACGCGGTACTGCACGCCCCGGGCTTCACGCTGCGGGGCGGGACGAACGAGATCCTGCGCGGGATCGTGGCACGGGGGCTGGGTCTGCGATGAGCGGTGGGATGAGCTCCGAGCTGCGGGAGATGGCGGAGTCGGTCTTCGGCGACGCCTGGGACAACTCCACCGACGTGTTCGACGCCGAGCTGTGGAGGACCGTCGAGCAGACCGGCCTGGCCCGGCTGACCCTGCCCGAGGACGCCGGGGGCAGCGGCGGCACGATGTCCGACGCGGCGGCCGTGCTCACCGCGGCCGGGCAGTTCGCGGCGCGGGTGCCGCTGGTGGAGACCGACCTGCTGGCGGCCTGGCTGCTGCACGCGGCCGGGCTGGAGGTGCCGACCGGGCCGCTGTCGGCGACGGTCGCCGGGAACCTGACGGTCCAGCCGGCCGCGGGCGGGGCCGAGGTGACCGTGTCCGGCACGCTGCGCCGGGTGCCGTGGGGCCGGGCGGTCTCGGCGGTCGCGGTGCTGGCCGGCGAGCAGGTGCTGCTGGTCGACACCACCGGGGCGGTCGTGGAGACGGAGGGGGCGAACCTCGCCGAGGAGCCCCGGGACGACCTGGTGGTCAACGAGCTCACCGTCCGCGCCGTCGCCGACGTGCCGTCGGTCGCCCTGGTCGAGTACCCGCTGCGGGCGGCGCTCGGGCGGGCGCTGCTGCTGGCCGGGGCGGCCCGCGGAGCCCTCGCCATGGCGGTGCGGTACGCGACCGAGCGGGTGCAGTTCGGCCGGCCGATCGCGAAGCTGCAGGCCATCCAGCAGTCCCTGGCGCTGGCCGGGGCCGAGGTGGCGGCCGCCGCGGCGGCGACCGAGGCGGCGGCGCGCGAGGTGGACAAGCACGGGTTCGCCGAGGCGTCGCTCGCGATCGCCGTGGCCAAGGCTCGCGCCGGGGAGGCGGCCGGGCAGGTCGCCCGGATCACCCACCAGGTGCACGGGGCGATCGGGTTCACCCGCGAGCACGACCTGCGGCTGGTCACCACCCGGCTCTGGGCGTGGCGGGACGAGGACGGCTCCGAGGCCTACTGGAACGACCGGGTGGGCGCCCGCGCGCTCGAGGTCGGGCCGGACGGCCTCTGGCCGCTGCTGACCGGCACGCCCTGACGGATCACGGAGCCATGACGCGTGCCGGAGGATGCGCGTCATGGCTCCATGGCGCCCAGTCGGAGCCTCGAATGCGCATCGTGGCTCCGGGACGCGGCGGGCGGGGAGGTCAGCCTCCGGGCCGCTGTCGGGTGCCCGGCAGCTTCCGGAAGTCCCAGCTGCTGATCTTCTCGGGCACCAGGCGCAGCCACGCGTGCCGGCCGTCGATCACCACGTGGCCGCCGGAGTACTTGTCCGCGAAGGCCTGCTCCACCCGCTCCAGCTCCGGGTTCGCCTCACCCGTGCGCGGAATCTCGCCCACGGGCTCGACGCGGCCGCGCAGCTCGACCCCGCGCAGCTGGTCGTACTCCTCCCCGGAGTCCACGACCACGGCGATCCGCGGGTCCTTCTCCAGGTCCGCCCAGCGCTGCGCCCGCACGAGCGAGGTCAGCCACAGCGCGGTGCCGTCCCAGTGGAACCAGAGCGGGGTGGCGTGCGGACCGTTCGTGCCGTTGGTGGCGACGCGGCAGGTGCGCTCCTCGGCGAGGTAGGCGTCGCGCTCGTCGTCGGTCATCGCGATGGCCCGGCCCCGGCGCTGGGTCTTGGGTGCGGTCATGGTCGCGGACATTACCGAGCGGTAGTTCAGGGCCGGTAGCGCCGACGCCGGGCGGACATCTTTTCAACACTCGTTGAAAAGATGCCATCTCGGGGTTACGCTGCCGCCACGCACGAGGAGGCGCGATGACGCACACGCTGCCGCTCACGGAGGGCCCCCGGATCCTCGATCTCGCCCTGGCCGCCGACCCGGCGCTCGTCGGCGGGAAGGCCGCCTCCCTCGGCGAGCTGATCCGCGCGGGATTCCCGGTCCCGCCGGGCAGCTGCGTGACCACCGCGGCGTACCGGGCGGTGGCCGACCCTGTCGTCCGGCCCCTGCTCGCGGAGGGTGCCGCGCCCGCCGCGCTGCGCGAGGCCGTCCGGTCGGCCCCGGTGCCGCCCGACCTGGCCGCCGCGATCCGGGCGCTGGCCGGCGGTCCCGTCGCCGTGCGCTCGTCGGCGACCGCCGAGGACCTGCCCGACGCCAGTTTCGCCGGCCAGCAGGACACCTACCTCGGCGCGGCCGACCTCGTCGCCGTGCTCGACGCCGTCCGCCGCTGCTGGGCCTCGCTCTGGACCGATCGCGCCGTGGCCTACCGCGCCGCCAACGGCATCGACGACCGCGCGGTCGCCCGCGCCGTCGTCGTGCAGCGGATGGTGCCGGCCGCGGCGGCGGGCGTGCTGTTCACCGCGAACCCGGTCACCGGCCGGCGTGCGGAGACGGTGATCGACGCGGCGCCGGGGCTCGGCGAGGCCGTGGTCTCCGGCGCGGTGGACCCCGAGCACCTGGTGCTGGACGCCGCGGACCGGGTCGTGGAACGGCGTGCCGGCGGCGTCGGCCCGTGCCTGACGGACGCGCGGACACGGGAGCTCGCCGGGCTGGGCCGGCGGGTGGCCGCGCACCACGGCGGGCCGCAGGACCTGGAGTGGTCGGTCGACGGCGCGGACCGGGTGTGGCTGGTCCAGGCGCGGCCGGTCACCACGCTCTACCCGCTGCCCGAGCCGCGCGTGCCGGGCCTGCGGGTCTACCTCAACGTCAACGTCGCGCAGGGCGTGCTGGAGCCGCTCACCAGCGCCGGCCAGGGTGCCTTCCGGGTCCTGACCGGCTCGCTCGCCCGGCTGCTCGGCGTCGCGGTGCCGGACGTCCGCGCCGGCGCACCGGTGCTGGCGGTGGCGGGGGAGCGGCTGCTGGTCGACGTAACCGGGGCGCTGCGGCACCCGGTCGGGCGGTTCGTGGTCCCGCGGCTGTTCGACGTCATGGAGGCCCGCTCCGCCGCCGTCCTGCGCCGGGTCCTCACCGACCCCGCCTTCGCGGTGCTGCCGGGAGGGCGGCTGCGCCTCGTCCGCTCCCTGGCCCGGGTGTTCCGCCGGTTCCGGGTGCCACCGCGGCTGGTGGGGGCGCTGGTGGCGCCGGAGCGGGCGCGCCGGGCGGTCGACACGGCGGTGCGCGACCTGCACGACCGGCTCGACGCCCGCGGCCCGCTGCCGCCGGAGGCCCGCCTCGACCGGCTGGAGGCGACCCTCGCGCGGGAGATGCCGGCGGTGGCCGGGCGCGCGTTCCCGGTGGCGGCGGCGGGGTTCGTGGCGTTCGGGCTCGCCGCGGCGCTGCTGCGCGGCCGGACCCGGCCCGGCGAGCTGTCGACCGTCCTGCGCGGGCTGCCGCACAACGTCACCACGGAGATGGACCTCGCGCTGTGGCGCCTTGCCGAGCGGGTCGCCGCCGACCCGCCCTCGCGCGCCCTGGTCGCCGGCCCGGTCGACGCGGCACGGACCGCGCTCGCGGCCGGCACCGCCCCGGCGGTCCTGGCCGACGGGCTGGACGAGTTCCTCGGGCGGTACGGGCAGCGCGGCGTCGCCGAGATCGACCTCGGCGTGCCGCGGTGGCACGAGGACCCGTCGTACCTGCTCGGGGTCCTGGCGGGCTACCTGCGGGCGGACCCGGACCGCACGCCCGACCGGATCTTCGCCGCCGCGGCGGCCGAGGCGGAGCGGACGGCGGCCGCCCTCGCGGACCGGGCCGGCGGCCTGCGGGCCCGGGCGGTGCGGCTGCTGCTGCGCCGGGCGCGGGCGCTCGCGGGACTGCGCGAGCTGCCGAAGTTCGTCCTGGTCACGGTCCTCGACGCGGCGCGCGCCGATCTCCTGGCCGTCGGCGATGCCCTCGCCGCGGCCGGTGAGGTCGCCTCGGCCGACGGCGTCGTGCACCTCGCCGTCGACGACTGCCGCGCCGGGCTCGCCGGGGCCGACCTGCGGGCGCGGGTCGCGACCCGGCGCGCGGCGTACGACCGCGAGCGGCGGCGCCGGCACGTCCCGCGGATCCTGCTCTCCGACGGCACCGAGCCGGAGGCCCTGCCGGACCCGGCGGCGCCACCGGTGGTGCCGGGGGAGCTGCGGGGCACGCCGGCCTCGGCCGGGCGCGCCGAGGGACCGGCGCGGGTGGTGCTCGATCCGGCCGACGCCCGCCTCGGACCGGGGGAGATCCTCGTCTGCCCCTCCACCGACCCCGGCTGGACGCCGCTGTTCCTGACCGCCGGCGGGCTGGTCATGGAGATGGGCGGGGCGAACTCGCACGGCGCGGTGGTCGCCCGCGAGTACGGCATCCCGGCCGTGGTCGGCGTGCCGGGCGCGGTGGCGCGGATCGCGACCGGGCAGCAGGTGGTCGTCGACGGGACGGGAGGGCGCGTCCTGCCCACCGCGTGAGCGGCGACCCTCGCCGCTGCCGAGGGCGCCGGGGGCGTCGGGGAGGATCGGGGCGTGCTGACCCCCGCCCTGGAGGCGTTCCTCGCCGAGCCGCGGCCGACGCCGTACCTGGTCCTCGACGTGGGGCTGGTCGCGCGGCGGTACTCCGAGCTGGCCGCGGCCTTCCCGGACGCGGAGATCCTCTACGCCGTCAAGGCCTGCCCCGAGCCCGCCGTGCTGCACACCCTCGCGGCCCTCGGCAGCGGGTTCGACGTGGCGGGGGCGGAGGAGATCGCGCTGTGCCTCACCGCGGGCGCCGACCCGGCCCGGCTCTGCCACGGCAACCCCGTCCGCGGTCCGGGCGCCGCGGCGGAGGCCGCCGCGCAGGGCGTCCGCCGGTTCGTCACGGACAGTGCCGAGGACCGCGTCACCCTGCCGGCCGGGGCCGAGGTGCTCGTGCGCGTCCTCGTGGCCGACGACGGGTCCGCGACCCCGTTCCTCGGCAAGTTCGGCGCCACGCCGGCGGAGGCCGTCCGGCTCGCGCGCGGGGCTGCGGGGGTCACCTTCCACGCCGGATCGCAGCAGCTCAGGCCGGCCGCCTTCGCCGAGGGCGTCCGGGTCGCCCTCCGCGTGGCGCGCGCGGCCGGGATCGCGGAGCCGGTGCTCGACGTCGGCGGGGGACTCCCCGTGCGCTACCGCACCGACGTTCCGCCGCTCGCGGCGTACGCCCACGCGATCCACGACGCCGTCGCCGCCGCCGTCACGGTCGGTGACGTCGACGGTGTCCGGCTGGTCCTCGAACCGGGTCGCGCGCTCGTCGCCGAGGCCGGGGTGCTGCGGACCACCGCCCTGCGGGTCTCGCGCCGCCCCGGCATCGACCATCGCCGCTGGGTCTACCTCGACGCGGGCCGCTACCAGGGGCTCGCCGAGACGGAGGGGGAGGCGATCGACTACCCGGTGCGGGCGCCGGGACGCACGGGCCCGCCCGGCCCGGTCGTGCTGGCCGGCCCGACCTGCGACGGCGACGACGTCCTCTACCGTCGCCGGCCCTACGCCCTTCCCCTGGACCTCGCCGCGGGCGACGCCGTCGACCTGCTGCACGCCGGCGCCTACACCGCGAGCTACGCCGCCGTCGGCTTCAACGGCTTCGGCCCGCTGCCCGTGCACGTCCTGGTGCCCGCGCTCACCTAGGGGCGTCCGGTGGATCACCGTCGATGGGCTCGGTGATCCGGGCGGCTCCTGGCAAGGCGGAGCCGGGTCCTCATACCGGGTGTATCCGGGCCCGGCGACAACGCAGCCGGGGGTCGTCCGGGCGCCGGGACCGCGGCGGATGATCCACCAGACGCCCCTTAGGGTCGTGCCCCGTGCAGACGTCCCATCCCGCCGGCCGGCACGTCCTCGGCGAGCTGCGCGGCATCGACCCGGCCCTGCTCGACGACGCCGACGGCCTGCGGCACGCCCTGCGCACCGCACTGCTGGCCGCGGGGGCGGACGTGCGGCAGGTCGTCGCGGAGCCCTTCGAGCCGCAGGGGGTCACGGTCGTCGCGCTGCTGGCCGAGTCGCACGCGTCGATCCACACGTGGCCCGAGCTCGGCTCCGCCTTCGTCGACGCCTTCACCTGCGGCGACAGCGCCGACCCCCTCTACGCGGTGCGACGGCTGGCGCTGACCCTCGGGGCCGCGGACGCCGCGATCGAGGTCGTGGACCGCGGGGGCGCGGGCCGGGTCGACGAGCCGATCTCGCCGGGCCTGACCCGCCGATGGCAGCTCGACGCGACGCACGTGCGGACCCTCACCGCGCTGCAGGAGGTGCTGATCGCGGACACCGCGCACGGGGTCACGCTGTTCTGCGACGGCGAGCGGCAGAGCGCCGAGCACACCCAGCTGACCTACCACGAGGCGCTGTTCGTGCCGGCCGCGCTGCTCGCCGAGCGCCGGGAGCGGGTGCTGGTGATCGGCTCCAGCGAGGGTGTGGTGAGCGAGCTGGCCGTGGCCTGCGGCGCGTCCACCGTGGACCACGTGGACCTCGACCGCGAGTGCGTGCGGCTCTGCGCCGAGCACCTGCCGTACGGGTACACCCCGGCGGCACTCGCCGCGGCCGAGGCGCACGACGGACCGGTCCGGGTGCACTACGAGGACGGGCTGACGTTCGTCGACTCCACGGACGGCACCTGGGACGTGATCGTCGTCGACCTGCCCGACGAGCGCCCGGACGAGCCCGGGGCCCAGCTCAACCGGCTCTACACGGGGGGCTTCCTCGCCCGCTGCGCGGCCCGGCTGCGGCCGGGCGGCGTCGTCGTGAGCCAGGCCGGGAGCCCGGCGCTGTGGCGTGACGCCACCCTGCGGGCCGCATGGGAGCGGTTCGGCGCGGTGTTCCCGCACCGGGCGTACGTCGGCAGCCCCGAGCACGAGTGGGCCTTCCTCTGCGGGCTGCCCGACGCCCCGCCCGCGGACCCGGCCGAGCTGGTCGCGGCGCGCCTCGCCGGGCTGGGCTACGAGCCCCGGACGCTCGACGCCGCGTCGCTGCGGGCCGCACTCGTCCCTCCGCTGCGCCTGCGCCGTTCACTCACCCGGATGGAAGACGGTCCCGCCGCGCGATCATCTCGTTAGTGTCCCGGTGGTGCCGGGCCCGGCGCCGTCCGGCCCGCCGCCCCGGCGGGCGCCGCCCGCTCCCCGGAGGCCGCCCGTGCGCCGTGTCCCGCCCCCGTGTCGCTCGCTCGTCATGGTCGTCGCGGTGGTCGCCGCCGTGGTCGTCGTGCTCGGCGGCACGGCGGGGACGGCCCTGGCCGACGACACCGAGCAGGCCGGGCGGTACGTCGCCCTCGGGGACTCCTACAGCGCGGGTCCGCTGGTCCCGCCGCCGAGCGGGCAGCCGGTCGGGTGCCTGCGGTCCGGGTCGAACTTCCCGTCCGTGGTGGCCGCCGGCCTCGGCGCCACGGACTTCGTCGACGTGAGCTGCAGCGGCGCGACGACGGCGGACCTCACCGCGCCGCAGAAGGTCGCGCTCGGGGAGAACCCGGCCCAGTTCGACGCGCTGACCGGCGCGGAGGACCTCGTCACGGTCACCATCGGCGGCAACGACATCGGGTTCGGCGAGATCATCCAGGAGTGCGCGCTGCGGTCGCCGCAGCAGCCGCTCGGCGCCGCGTGCCGGGACTTCTACGGCGACCAGCTGAACGAGCGGATCGCCGGGACCGCGGAGAAGATCGCCGCGGTGCTCGACTCGATCGGCACCCGGTCGCCGGGCGCGCGGGTCGCGGTCGTCGGGTACCCGGCGCTCCTGCCCGACGAGGGCCCGGGCTGCTTCCCGGTGGTGCCGTTCAGCCCGGGCGACGTCGCGTGGCTGCGCGGGATCGAGAAGGACCTCAACGCGATGCTCGCCGACCGGGCCGCTGCGGTCGGTGCGACCTACGTCGACACCTACACCCCGACGACCGGGCACGACATGTGCCAGCTGCCCGGTGTGAAATGGATCGAGGGCCTGCTGCCGACCTCGCCGGCGGCGCCGGTGCATCCCAACGCGCAGGGCATGGAGGCGATGGGGGCCGCGGTCCTGGCCGCCCTCGGCGCCCCGGTCCCGGCCGCCGCCTGAGAGGTCTACCAAACGACCGTCCGGCGGCCTACCCTCGGGCCGTGACGCGCGTCGGCGAGCGGGACCTCGAGGGCATGGACCAGGCCGGGCTGGCCGCGGCCGACCGGGCGGAGCTGGTCGAGGCGGCACGCGAGTGCACCTTCCTGTTCACGGACGACGAGGGCTGGCCGGCCGGGGTGACGATGAGCCACCTGTTCCACGAGGGCGTGTTCTGGCTGACCGCGGTCAGGGGGCGCGCGCACGTGACCGCGGCCGAGCGGAACCCACGGGTGGGCCTGGTGATCAGCAACCTCGGCACGGGCCTGCCGGGCCGGCGAATGGTGCGGATCCGGGGGCGGGCGACCGTGCACCGGGACCGGCCGACGCTCGACGCCGTGCTCCCGCTCCTCGCGCGCCGGCTCCAGCCCCGAGACCCCGACCGGATGCTGCGGCTGCTCGACAGCCCGCGCCGGGTGCTGATCCGGGTGGAGCCGGTGTCGTACCCCCAGACCCACGACTCCCGCCGGATCGCCGGCGACGGCCGCGGCGGGCCCGCCCGGACGAGCAGTGTGGATCCACGACGCGAGTGAGCGCGAGAAACTGACGCGTTATGGAGCCATGACGCGCAGGGAAGGAGCTCGATACCGCGTTGTGGAACCATAATGCGCAGGAGAAGGGTTCGGCGTCCCCTCAGGCGACCCTGATGCGCTACTTCTCCGCGTAGGACTCCACGATCCGGGCGGGCATCGGGACGCGCACCGGCGTCCTGCCGAAGAGGGTGCGGGTGGCGGTGTCGGCGGCGGCCTGTACCAGCTCGGCGGCCTCCGGTGCGGCGTCCGCCGGGCCGTGCAGCAGCACCTCGTCGTGCTGGAAGAACACCAGGCGGCACGGGTTCCCGATTCGGTGCAGCGCGGACCGCAGCTCCGCGAGCAGCACCAGCGCCCACTCGGCCGCGGTGGCCTGCACGACGAAGTTGCGGGTGAACCGACCGCGCGCCCGGGCCCGCGCGGGCACCTCGTCGCCCGGCCGGGCCGGTGGACAGGTGCGGCCGAGCCAGGACCGGACCAGCCGCCCCTCCTCGCCGGCCCGCGCCGCGTCCTCGACCGCCGCGAGCGCCGCCGGGAACCGGCGGCGCAGCAGCGCGAGGTGGACGCCGGCGTCGCCCGAGGTCTGGCCGTAGATCGCGGAGAGCACGGCGAGCTTGGCCTTGGCCCGGCCCTCCGGCACGCCCGGCCCGAAGAGCTCCGCGGCGAGACCGGCGTACAGGTCGGAGTCCCGCTCGCTGCCACCGGCGCGGGCCAGCGCGGCGTCGCCGGCGAGGGCGGCGAGGATCCGGGGTTCGAGCTGGGCGGCGTCGGCGACGACGAGCCGGCACCCCTCGTCGGCGCGCACCGCCGCGCGGACCGCCCTGGGGATCTGCAGGGCCCCGCCGCCGCGGGTGGCCCAGCGCCCCGACACCACCCCGCCGACGACGTACTCCGGCCGGAAGCGCCCCTCGTGCACCCAGGTCCGCAGCCAGTTCCAGCCGTGCGCGGCGTGCAGACGGGCGAGGTCCTTGTAGGCCAGCAGCGGGGCCACGGCCGGATGGTCGACCCGGCGGATCACCCACGACCGCGTGCTGGGCAGCTCGAACCCGGCGCGCGCGAAGGCGCGCAGCAGCTCGGCGGGCGAGTCCGGGTTCACCGGCCGCCCGAACGCGGCCTCGACCTCGGCCGCGAGCGCGACGAGCCGCGGGGGCCGGCCGTGCCCCGCCGGGCGGGGCCCGAGCGCCTCGGTGAGCAGGGCGTCGTGCACGTCGGCCCGCCACGGCAGACCCTCGGCACGCATCTCCTCCGCGACGATCCCGCCCGCCGACTCCGCGGCCGCGAGCGTGCGCAACCGGGGATCGGCGGCGAGTCGACGCTGCTGGGCCGCGTGTACCGCGACGACCGAGGCCAGGGTGCCGGCCGGGTCGGGCTCGGCGCGGCGGAACAGGGCGGGCGGCTCGTCGACGGCGTCCCCGGGGGCCTCGTCGGGCGGGACGAGCTCGCCGGCCAGGTGCGCGGCCTCGGCCGCCATCCAGTGCGGCGCCCCGAAGTCCCCGTCGGCCGCCACCAGCAGGCCCTCGACCAGCTCGACGTCGTGCGCCCGCCCGGCCCGCACCCCGGCGGCCAGCAGGGTGCGGTAGGTGCGGGCGTTGCGCCACACCGCTCGGGCCTCGCCGAGGACCAGCCCGGCCACCGGCACGGTCCGCACGGCGTCGACGGGCCCACCCGCGGCGTCGAGCGGGCGGAGCAGCGCCAGGCCGCGCTCGTCGTCGACGTGCACCGCGAGGCGCGCCGCCCGCACTCCGGCCGAGACGCGCGGCACCGGGCCGGCACCGGTCGCGGCGGGCGGCGCCGCCCGGCCCGATCCCCCGGCAGCAGCGGCGGACACGCCACCTGCCGGCGCGCTCACCGCAGCCTCACCCCAGCCCTCACCGCAGCCCTCACCCCGGGCCTCACCGCAGCCTCACCGCAGCCTCACCGCAGCCTCACCGCAGCGCTCGCCGCAGTCCTCACGGCAGCCCGCACCCCGGGCCTCACCGCAGCCCTCACCGCAGCGCCGGGTCCGGCCGGGGTGCAGCCTTCCCGAGCGTGCCGAGCCGGTGCACGGGCAGCCCGGCCAGCAGCCCGCGCCCGGCGATGCCCCGGATCTCCTCGGGTCCGGCCCCGACCGCGGCCAGGACGTCGTTCGCGGCGAGCACCCCGGTCATGGCGGCGCGCTCCATCAGGCCGGAGGGGTACGGGCACTCGACGAAGTCCCCGGCCACGCGGACACCGGGCGCGTCCGTGGCGACCCCCGGTCGCGTGCCCGCGGTGCCGGGCGGGAAGGCCGGGGCCGTGGCCTCGAGGCGTTCCTGCACGTGGAGGACCCCGGCCCCGGCGGTCTCGGGCCACAGCGCCGCCAGCTCGGCCCGCATCCGGGCGGTCGCGGTGGTGGCGTCGGGTGCCCGGCAGGCGTAGGAGTGCAGCTCCACGACCGAACCGCCGGTCCGCGCGGCCCAGCGCGCCGACTCGCCCTCCAGCCGCGAGTACACCGTGACCGAGTCGAGCGTCGGCTCGCCCGAGACGGCGTTGAACACCGCCCGCTCCGGCCGGACCTCCCGGTCCAGCCACAGCCGGGTGACGGCGAAGGGCGGTGCCACCGACAGCGCCGCCGCCCGCCGCGCCAGGTCCGGGGCGACGGGCGACGCCGCGAGCAGCGTCCGCAGCGCCCCGGGGTCCAGCGCGAGCACCACGTGCTCGGCCTCCGCGGGCCCACCCTCGGCGTGCACCCGCCAGACCTGCCCCTTCCGCCCCAGGCCATCGACCCGGGCCCCGGTACGGATCTCGGCACCCAGGCCGCGCAGGTGGGCCCCCAGCGGCGCCCAGATCGCGGTGAGGTGGTCCTCGGCGGGCGCGTCGAAGCCGATGCCGGCCGGGTTGCCCAGGAAGTAGTAGTGGAACATCGCCACCAGCTCGGCGGCGGACAGCCCGGCCTGGTCGCAGAAGAACGAGCGCGCGAACGCCTCGAACAGCATCTGCCGTGCCCGCTCCGACACCCCCAGCCGGGCGAGGAACTCGCCGGCGCTGAGCTCGTCGAAGCGGGCGACGGTCTCCGCCGGGTCGTGCGCGAGCAGGGCGAACCCGAGCCCAGCGTCCGCCCCCGCGATCTCGCGCAGACGCAGGCTGGGGGAGCGGGCGAACAGCGCCAGGAGGTTGAGCGGCGGCGCGGCCGGCAGGTCACCCAGGTCCTCGGCCGGCCAGCGGCGGGAGATCACCGGGTAGCCCTCGACCGGGCGCAGGAACCCGAGCTCCGGGTCGATCCGCCGCAGGATCGAGCGCCAGGTGTCGTAGTGCCGGAAGAACGCGTGGAACCCGTGCTCGACCACCTGCTCCGACCCGTCCGGCAAGGTGTGCGGCCAGGCGCCGAGCCGGCCCCCGAGGGTGCGCGCGGCCTCGAGCAGCGTGACCGCCACCCCGCGCTCGGCGAGCACGACCGCCGCGCTCACCCCCGCGATCCCGCCGCCCACGACGACCGCGCGCGTGCCCGCCGGGGCCCGGCGGGGGAGCTCGGGCCGGGCGGGGACGAGGACCTGCGGCCGGCGGCGCCACGGGAGGGTGCGACTCACGGGCGGCAGCCTACGGAGGACCCCCGACAGGATCACCGCCCGGAACACCGGCGCACGGGCACGACCACCGACAGGAGCACCGGGTGGAATGCGTGACGTGTGCGGGCGGGTTGCCGGGGAAGGGATCACCCCCGAGGAACGACGCGAGGAGGCACGCATGTCGGTGGACCTGGGCCGCTACGGGATCTGGCTGCGCCGCGACCAGCTCACCCCGGAGCTCGGCGCGGAGATCGAGGCGGCCGGCTTCGGCGCGATCTGGATCGGCGGCTCCCCACCCGCCGACCTGGCGCTGCCCGAGCAGGTGCTGGCGGCGACGCAGCGGATCGCGGTGGCCACCGGGATCGTCAACATCTGGCAGGCGCCCGCACCCGAGGTCGCGGAGTCCTACCACCGGATCGACAAGGCGTTCCCCGGCCGGTTCCTGCTCGGCGTCGGGATCGGGCACCCCGAAGCCGTCACGGAGTACCGCTCGCCCTTCGACACGATCGTCGGCTACCTCGACGACCTGGACTCCGCCGGCGTCCCGGTGGCGGGACGCGCCCTGGCCGCGCTGGGCCCGAAGGTGCTGCGGGTCGCGGGGGAGCGCACCGCGGGTGCCGCGCCCTACCTGACCACGCCGCGGCACACCGCCGAGGCCCGGGAGATCCTCGGCGCGGGGCCGCTGCTCGCGCCCGAGCACAAGGTCGTCGTCTCCGCGGACCCGGAGTACGCCCGGCGGGTGGGCCGGCCGAAGGTCCGCGACCCCTACCTGCGGCTGTCCAACTACCGGCGCAACCTGCTGCGCACCGGCTTCACCGCGGAGGACCTCGACACCGCGAGCGACCGCACGATCGACGCGCTGGTCCTGCACGGCGACGCCGCCGCCGTCCGCGCCGGGCTGGACGCGCACCTCGAGGCCGGGGCGGACCACGTCGCCGCGCAGATCCTCACCGCCTCCGGCGCGCCCGACGCGGAGTACCGGGCCGCCCTGCGCGCCCTGTCCGTGGAGCTCGGCCTGACCTGAGCCCCGGGCCCAGCGGGCCGATCACCGCGGTGGAAGACTTCCCCCCGTGCGCGGCCGGGCGTGGATCGGGGAACTGCGCACCTGGGTGACGGGCGTCGACCCCGGCCTCGGCCGACTGCGGCTGGCGGGGGTGGCGACGGCGGCCATGGTGCTGGCCGCCGTCGTCATGTCCGTCGTCCGCGCGGCCACCGGACAGCCCGTCACCGTGGTGATGTTCGCGGCGGTGCTGGCGATGGTCAGCAACCTGTCGGTCAACGAGCCGGACAACCACCGGCGCCGGGTCACCACCGCGCTGATGGTGCCGCCGGCGGCCGCGGCCACGGCGCTCGGCACGGTGCTGGCCGAGCACCGGCTGATCTCGGACACGGTGTTCGTGCTGGTCATGATGGTGGCGGTGTGGATACGCCGGTACGGGCCGCGCGGGATGGCGTTGGGCATGGCGATGTTCAACACCTACTTCTTCACCCAGTTCCTGCAGGCCCGGCCCGCCCAGCTGCCCTCCCTGCTGCTGGCGGTCGGGGTCGGCATCGGGGCCACGCTGCTGCTGCGCGGCTGGGTGTTCGCCGAGAAGCCGGAGAAGGTGCTCGACGGCCTGCTGCGCGCCGTCCGGGCGCACGTGCACGCCTTGGCTCTGGCCGTGATCGACGTGCTCGAGGCCCCGGCGGACGACGAGAAGGACATCGACGCCGCGCTGCAGGACCTGCACCGCGCCCGCGTCCGGCTCAACGACACGATGTTGCTGGTCGTGGACCGGATCGAGCAGCTGCGCGACGAGCGGGAGGGACCCGACGAGGAGGCCGGCGAGGACGACCCGCGGCGGGCGCTGTCGCTCGCCGTCGCCGACCTGGAGCTGGCCGCCGAGCGGCTCGCGGTCTCGACCCGGCGGCTGGCCGACGACCCGGCGCGGCCCGGCGCCCTGGAGCCGGAGGTGCGGGAGGCGCTGCTCGAGGGGGTGCGGGGGATCGCCTCGGCCACCGCGACCGGCGCGCCGGAGGCCATGCAGGCCGCGGTGCTCGCCGGGACCCGGCGCAGCGTCGAGGAGCTCGTCGCCGAGCACAGCGGCGCCCGCCCCCGCGAGCAGCGGGTCGCGTTCGCGATCGTCCGGCTGGCGGACGCGCTGGAGGACGGCGAGCGCGCCGTGCCCCCGCCGATCGAGCTGGCCGAGTCCCGGGAGGACGACGGGGACGACGGGAAGGACGAGGGCGACGACGAGCCGGGCCGGGCGGTCGACCGCATCGCCCTGTCGACCCGGCAGGCGATCCAGGTCGGGGTGGCGACCAGCTTGGCGATCGTCGTCGGCGAGCTGATCTCGCCGGCCCGCTGGTACTGGGCGGTGATCGCGGCGTTCGTGGTGTTCGCGGGCACGGTGAGCCGGGGCGACGTCCTGGCCCGCGGCTGGCAGCGGCTCGTCGGCACCGTGGGCGGGGTCGTCGCCGGGATGCTGCTGGCCGTCCTCGTCGGGGGCCGGCCGGTTCCCACGCTGATCCTGCTGGCCGGCTGCATGTTCCTCGCGCTGTACCTGTTCCGGATCTCGGTCGGGCTGCTCGCCTTCTGGATCACGGCGGTGCTCGCCCTGCTCTACGGCCTGATCGGCCAGTTCTCGGTGGAGACGCTCGTGCTGCGCGTGATCGAGACCGCCGTCGGCGGCGCCCTCGGCGCCCTGGCCGCGCTGGTCGTGCTGCCCAAGCACACGCGGGCCGCCTTCCAGGAGGCGCTCGACGACACCGTGCTCGCCCTCGACGAGACGCTCGGGGCCACCGTCGACCGGCTGACCGGGCGCCCGCCCACGGACCTGCCCGTGGAACTCGCCCGCGCGGCCGACGAGAAGCTCGGGACGCTGCGGCTGCGGGCCAAGCCGCTGGACAACCCGCTGCCGCGCCGGCACGGGCGGGGCAGCTACCAACGGGCCCTGCGGGTGCTGACCGCGGTGGACCACTACGCCCGCGCGCTCGCCCGGCTCTCCGACCGGATCGCGGTCCCCGGGTGGGCGCCGACGCTCGATCCCGCCGTCGCGCGGATCCGGGCCAACGTGGCCGGTCTCGGCGAGCTGATCCGGCCCGGCGGCCCGGCGGGCCGCGAGGAGATCGTGTCCGCGGAGGAGCTGGTCGACGCCGCGGAGGCGTGGGCCTCCCGCTGCGACGACCCCGGGCTGCGCCGGGACATGCTCGCCGCGATCGGCCCGCTGCGGCGGATCGACCAGGTCGTCGTGGGGTTCGCGGGCGACCTGGCCGGCGGGCCGGCCCGGACTCAGGAACCGGCGGAGTCCCGCGGATAGACCTGCGGGCCGCTGATGCCGCAGTGCGAACAGCACTCGAGCGGGATCCGCTCCGGCGGCGGGCCCACGGGCTCCGGTTCCCCGGCCGACGGGGCGGTCGGGGGCGCGGTACCCAGCCGGCTGCGGATCGCCACCGCGGACACCAGCCCGCCCAGCACGAGCAGCCCGGCGCCGATCAGCAGTGCGGTGCGGAACCCGGCGTCGAACGCGACGGGATCGGAGTAGTCGGCGTTCCCGATCCCGGCCGCGCCGGGGATGACCGCGACGGCGAGCAGCCCGGCCGCGCGGGCCACCGCGTTGTTCACGCCGGAGGCAGCCCCGGCGTGGTCGTCGGGGGCCGCGTCGAGCACGGTCGCGGTCAGCGGTGCGACGGTGAGGGTGAGGCCGGCGGCGAAGACCAGGACCGCGGGCAGCACGTCGAGCAGCCAGGACGCGTCGGGCCCGATGCGGAGCATGAGCAGGAGCCCGCACGCAGCGAGGATCGGGCCGACGGTCATCGGGATGCGTGGCCCGATCCGCTGCGCGAGCGCCCCGGAGCGCGCCGAGAACAGCAGCATGACGAGGGTGACGGGCAGCAGCCCGGCCCCGGCCAGCACCGGCGAGTACCCCGCGACGATCTGCAGTTGCAGCACCAGCAGCAGGAACAGCGCCCCGAGGGCGGCGTACACGAGCAGCGTGACGACGTTGGCCGCCGTGAAGACCCGGTCGGCGAACAGCACCGGCGGCACGAGCGGGTGCCGGGAGCGCTGCTCCACCAGCACGAACACGCCGAGCGCGGCGATCCCGACGACCAGGGCGGCCCACACCGCCGCCGAGCCGGTGCCCGCCCCGAGCTCGGTGAGGGACCAGGTGAGGCCGGCGAGCCCGGCCACCGCCAGCGCCGTGCCGGACAGGTCCAGCCCGCGTGCCGCCGCCACGTTCCGGCTCTCCGGCACGTGCCGGAGCGCCACCGTCACGACGAGCGCCGCCAGCGGCAGGTTCACCAGGAACACCGCACGCCAGGTCCACTCCACGAGCCAGCCGCCGAGGAACGGCCCGACCGCGCCGGCGATGCCGCCCAGCCCGGACCAGGCACCGACCGCCGCCGCCCGGTCCGTGCCGTGGAAGGACGCGGAGATGATCGCGAGGCTGCCCGGGGTGAGCAGGGCGCCGCCCACGCCCTGCAGCGCCCGCGCCGCCACCAGGGCCTCGATGTTCGGAGCGAGCCCGCAGGCCAGCGAGGCCAGGGCGAACCAGACGACCCCGATCACGAACACCCGCCGCCGCCCGTAGCGGTCCCCGAGCGAGCCGCCGAGCAGGATCAGCGAGGCGAGGGTGAGCGTGTAGGCGTTGACGGTCCACTGCAGGCCGGTGAACCCGGCGTCGAGGTCCTCGCCGATGTGCGCGAGGGCGACGTTGACCACCGTGCCGTCGAGCATCGCGAGGCTGGAGCCGAGCACGGTGGTGAGCAGCACCCAGCGCCCCGCCGACGTGCCCATCCGCAGCTCCTGCGTCGCCATGCGGCGGACCCTAGACCCCCGGGTGGTGCGGCCACCTCGTACTCTCTCGCCCGGTCGGTCGGCGGGGCGAGGGAGTGTGGACGTGGCGGTCAACGTGACGGTCGGGGCGGACCGGGTCGGCGTGATCGAGCTGGACCGGCCGGAGCGGCGCAACGCGCTCAACGTCGAGACCTGCGGGCGGATCGTCGCCGCCACCGAGGAGCTGCGCGCGGCGGCGGTCCGGGCGGTCGTGGTGACCGGCACCGGCAGCAGCTTCTGCTCCGGCGCGGACTTCGGGGAGGTCTACGGCGAGGGGTTCCGGGACGCGCTGCACGCCGCCCTCGGCGCCGTGCACTCGCTGCCGGTGCCCGTGGTCGCCGCCGTCAACGGCCCGGCGATCGGGGCCGGCACCCAGCTCGCCATCGCCTGCGACCTGCGCGTCGCCGCCGAGGGCGCGGTGTTCGCGCTGCCCACGGCCCGGCTCGGGCTCGCGGTCAACCCGTGGACCATCCGCCGGCTCGCCCAGATCGGCGGCGGGGCCACCGCCCGCGCACTGCTGCTCGCCTGCGACACGGTCGGCGCCGAGCTGGCCCTGCACCGCGGCCTCGTCGACCGCCTCGGCACGCTCGACGACGCCCGGGCCCTCGGCGCGGAGCTGGCCGGCCTCGCGCCGCTCACCCTCGCCTACAACAAGCTCGTGCTCGACCGTGTCGAGCTGGGGGAGGAGGACCCGCTCCTCGCCGAGGCGTTCGAGGGCTGCTGGCGCAGCGCGGACCTCGAGGAGGGCCGGGCGGCGCGCTCGGAGAAGCGCGTCCCGGCGTACGAGGGCCGCTGAGCCGCCTGCCGCGCTGCTCCTCGTGACGCTCCCACTGCTCCGTTCGGTCCTGCTCCACCACGGGCGGTAGCCGGATCGGCGCGGTGGCCGTGGGGGTGACGTCCACGTCTCACCCGAAGGGCTCGATGTCGACGGATGGTCACGTCGAGGGCCACCGGGCCGTCACCCGCCCCGGCGTCGGGTCGTTGTGCCGGGAAGGACGTGCGGCAGGAGAGGTGAGGATGGTCCGGCAGGACGGACGACGGCGGGTGCGCGGCCCGGCGCGGCCCGCGGCGGTGAGCGGCGCCGTGGTGGCGGGCGTGCTCGCG
>NZ_JBHSQK010000104.1:0-1271 GCF_042658055.1 Pseudonocardia lutea | reverse complement strand
TCATGTAAGGAGCTCCGGGACTTGATCGGCCCGGGGTTCTCGGGTTGCATGCGCATTCCGGCTGGTCCGGTGGGTGGCGTCGAGTCGCGCTCTGAGGGTGGACGTGTGTTCATGCCTCGCTCCGCTGATTGCCACTGCTGGCCTGGCCACGGGTGCCCCGGATGAGGGAAGTGGACCGGCCCCTTAGGGGTCGGGTCCGGTTGCAGCACATGAGTGGGAGCCGTCGTCAGGATCGCTTGCCGCCCGTGGGGACCGTGGCCGATCGAGGGGGCGCCGTCTGCGCGGAACAGCCCGGGGCACGGGTGGTTTCGACCGACGAGGAGACGGCGTTGCGGCGACGGCTGGTGGGGATCGATCTCGGGATCGCGAGCACACACACGGTGCGGGTACTCGACGAGGGCGGCGGGCAGGTGTGTCGTCGCCGGGCCGGCCCCACGGTGGCTGAGTTGAGCAGGATCGAGCAGGCCGCGCTCGCCGGCGCCGAGGCCGGGACTCGGTTGGAGGTGGTGCTCGAGCCGACCGGGCCGGCGTGGCTGCCGGTGGCGGTGTTCTTCCTCGGCCGTGGTCACACGGTGTTCCGGGTGTCGAGCGCGAAGGCCGCTGATCTGCGCCGGTTCCTGTCCCGGCACGCGAAGAGCAACGGCATCGACGCCGACACCCTGGCCCGCCTGCCGCTGCTCGACCCGGGCGGGTTGCGACCGTTGGAGCTGCCGGGCGCCCAGAACGCGGCGCTGGACCGCCGGGTGCGGGCCACCGACCGGCTCACCCGAGCCGCGTCGGAGCACAAGGTGCGGATCAAGGACCTGGTCCGTCAGTTGATGCCGGTCACCCCGCTGACCGGAGACCTCGGGCAGGCAGATCTGGCCGTGTTGGAGCGGTGGGCCGACCCCCGCGCGCTGCTCGCCCTCGGCCCGGCCCGGCTCACCGCCGTGATCGTCAAGGCGTCGACCGGGCACCAGGGCCGTGAGCGGGCCGCTGCCTGGCGGCAGGCCGCGGCCGCGGCGGTCGAGCTTTACGCCGCCTATCCGGCGATGCCGTTCACCGACCTGGCCGCCGAGGTCGCCACCGAGGTCCGGCTGTTGCGCGCGACTTAGGCCGAGCTCGACGCCCACGCCACGCACCGCGAGGACGCCTACCGGTGGGCCGATCCAGGCGGGCTGGCCCGCAGCCTTCCCGGCCTGGCCTCGGTTGGTGCTCCAGCGCTGGTCGCGGTCGTCGGGGACGCGTCGCGGTTCCCCAGCGCACGCCATTTCAAGTCCTTCACCGGGCTC
>NZ_JBHSQK010000103.1:0-33361 GCF_042658055.1 Pseudonocardia lutea | reverse complement strand
GCCGCGCTGCGCCGCCCGCCCGTGCGACGGCCGCTGGACTCCGGCGTCGTCGAGCACGCCGGCGAGGTCACCCTCGCCCGCGACGCCGCCGCGGGCCGCGACCCGGCCCTCGTGCTGCGGGTCGCCGCCACCGCGGCGCGCACCGGCCTGCCGGTCGCCGCCGGCACCCTGCACCGGCTGGCCGAGACCGCGCCCGAGCTGCGCGAGCCCTGGCCCCGGGCCGCCCTCGGCGAGCTGCTGTCCCTGCTCGGCACCGGCGAGGGCATGATCGACGTGATCGAGGCGCTGGACCGGACCGGGCTCTGGGGCCGGCTGTTCCCCGAGTGGGGCGCGGTGCGCGACCTGCCGCCGCGGGACCGGGCGCACACGTGGACCGTGGACCGGCACCTCGTCGAGACCTGCGCGCAGGCCGCGAAGCTGACCACGCGCGTCTCGCGCCCGGACCTGCTGCTGGTCGGGGCCCTGCTGCACGACATCGGCAAGGGCCGCGGCGGCGACCACTCCGAGGTGGGGGAGTCGCTGGCGCTGCAGATCGGGCGACGGCTCGGCTTCGGCGAGCACGACGTCGGGACCCTCGGCGCGATGGTCCGCCACCACCTGCTCCTGCCGCACACCGCGACCCGCCGCGACCTCGACGACACGGCCACCCTCGACCGGATCGTCGAGACGCTCGACGGCAACCCGCTGCTGCTCGACCTGCTCGACGCCCTGGCCGAGGCGGACTCGCTGGCCACCGGGCCCGGGGTGTGGAGCCCCTGGAAGCGCGCGCTGATCCGCGACCTGACCGGGCGGGTGCGCGCGCTGATGATCGGCGAGCCGTCGCCGGGCCCGGTGCCCATCGCGGACACCGCGGAGCAGGCCGCGGCCGAGGTCGTCGCGGGTGTGGAGAAGGAGGGCAGGCCGCAGCTGCGGCTGATCTCCGAGCGGGACCTCGCGACCGTCGTGATCGGGATGCCGGACCGGCCCGGGGCGCTGTCCGCCGCCGCCGGGGTGCTGGCGCTGCATTCGCTCGAGGTGCACGCGGCCACGGTCACCACCGAGGGCGAGGTGCGGATCTCGGGCTTCGCCGTGTCGCCGCGCTTCGGCGGGCTGCCCGACCCGGCCGTCGTGCGGCACGACCTCGGCCGGGTGCTCGACGGCTCCCTCGGGCTGGCCGAGGCGCTGGCGCGCAAGGAGCGCGACTACGCCCCGACCACCCAGGCGGTCGAGCGGACCGCCCCGCCCCGCGTGCTGTGGTTCGACGACGAGGCGACCGGCGCCGTCGTCGTCGAGCTGCGGGGGCAGGACCGGATCGGGCTGCTGCACCGCGTCGCCGCGGCGCTCGAGGAGTCGGGGCTCGACATCCGGTGGGCCCGGGTGGCGACCCTCGGCGCGTCGGTCGTCGACTCGTTCGGGGTGTCCGGCCCCGGCCCGGACGGGCAGGTGCCGCGCACCGACCGGCGGCGCATCGAGCAGGCGATCCTCGCCGCGGCGGGAAGGGCGCGGACGACCTCGCCGGCACGCTGACCGCGGCACCGGGGAGGATCCGGGCATGAAACTGGTGACGGGGATCGTCAAGCCGTTCGCGCTCGGCGACGTCAAGGACGCGCTGGAGAAGCTCGGCGTCCTGGGCATGACGGTGACCGAGGTGCAGGGCTTCGGCCGGCAGAAGGGCCACACCGAGGTCTACCGGGGCGCGGAGTACGCCGTCGACTTCGTGCCCAAGATCCGGGTCGAGGTCGTGGTCGACGACGCCGTGGCCGACCGGGTCGTCGACGCCCTGGTCGGCGCCGCCCGCACCGGCAAGATCGGCGACGGCAAGGTGTGGGTCACCCCCGTCGAGACGGTGGTCCGGGTCCGCACGGGGGAGCGCGGCACCGACGCCCTGTAGCGAGGCCCGGCCGACCGCGAGTCGGAAGTTCCGGCACCGCGAGTCGCGAGCTCCGGCACCGCGAGTCGCGAGTTCCGGGAGCTCGCCGGGACCGTCCCTGTGGTGCAGCTGTGAGGAACCGGGTGGGCGGAACGAACCGGCGGAACCGGACGTTGGGTGCCCATGAGCCTCGCAACCGTGCCCGGCGACACCCCGCCCCGCCCGTTGCCCCTCCCGTCGGGACCCGGGCTCGCCGCGGGGCGTGCCGCGGCGCCGGTGCGGCTGTCGGTGCCGGGACGCGCGCTGGTGCTGGTCGCGGGCGTCCCCGGTGCCGGCAAGAGCACGCTCCTCCGCCGCATGCCCGCCCTGCCGGGGCTCCGGGTGCTCGACTCCGAGACCCAGCGCGACCTGGTCGCGGGCCTCCTGCCCGGCGTCCCGTACTCGCGGATCAGGCCGCTGGTGCACCTCCTGCACCGGCTCGCGGCCGTGCTGGCGGCGATCGGCTCGGTCCGCGTGGTCGTCGTGCACCTGCCGGCGACCTCCCCCCGGCTCCGCCGCCTCGTCCGGGGCGTGGCGCGACTGACCGGCCGCGAGGCGTACCTCGTGTGGGTCGACGCGGCACCCGAGGAGGCGCTGCGCGGGCAGGCCGACCGTGGTCGCATGATCGAGAGCGGCTCCTTCGCCCGGCACGTGACCAGGGCGCAGGGCCTCGCCGCGCGGATCTCCGCGGGGACGCTGGGCGAGCCGTGGACTCGCGCGATCGCCCTCGACCGGCCCACCGCCGCTCGCGGCCTCGCCGTCACCTCCTGACCGGGACGGACCGACGCGGGCCCACGACCCGAACACCCGCAGGTGCCCGCTGTCGGTGCCGGAGCTCGCGACTCGCGGTGCCCGAACTCGCGACTCGCGGTGCCGGAGCTCGCGACCGCGGGAACACGGAGCGCACCCGTGGAGGGCCCGCCGGCGGTGAGCAGGGGTCTGCGTCGCCACCCGGCGGCCACGTAGACTCGCTGGGGTGTTCGACACCCTGAGCGACCGCCTGTCCGGAGCGCTGCGCGACCTGCGCGGCAAGGGGCGGCTGTCCGACGCCGACATCGACACCACGGCGCGCGAGATCCGCATCGCGCTGCTCGAGGCCGACGTCGCGCTGCCGGTCGTGCGGTCCTTCATCGCCCGCATCAAGGAGCGGGCGAAGGGTGTCGAGGTCTCGCAGGCGCTGAACCCGGCGCAGCAGGTCGTCAAGATCGTCAACGAGGAGCTCGTCGCGATCCTCGGCGGCGAGACCCGCCGGATCGCGCTGGCCAAGGAGCCGCCGAGCGTCGTCATGCTCGCGGGTCTGCAGGGTTCCGGTAAGACCACCCTCGCCGGCAAGCTGGCCCGCCACCTCAAGGACCAGGGCCACACCCCGCTGCTGGTCGCCTGCGACCTCCAGCGGCCCAACGCCGTGAACCAGCTGCAGATCGTCGGCGAGCGTGCCGGGGTGCCGACCTTCGCGCCCGAACCGGGCAACGGCGTCGGCGACCCGGTCGACGTCGCGCGCCGCGGTGTCGCGTTCGCCCGCGAGAAGCAGTACGACATCGTCGTCGTCGACACCGCGGGCCGCCTGGGCGTCGACGCCGAGCTGATGCAGCAGGCCAGTGACATCAAGGCCGCGGTGCAGCCGGACGAGACGCTGTTCGTGGTCGACGCCATGATCGGCCAGGACGCGGTGGCCACGGCCGAGGCGTTCCGCGACGGGGTCGGCTTCACTGGGGTCGTGCTCACCAAGCTCGACGGCGACGCCCGCGGCGGTGCCGCGCTGAGCGTCCGCGAGGTCACCGGCCAGCCGATCCTCTTCGCGTCGAACGGCGAGAAGCTCGAGGACTTCGACGTCTTCCACCCGGACCGGATGGCCAGCCGGATCCTGGGCATGGGCGACCTGCTCACCCTCATCGAGCAGGCCGAGCGGGTCTTCGACGAGGAGCAGTCGCAGAAGGCGGCGCAGAAGATCTCCACGGGCGAGCTCACCCTGGAGGACTTCCTCGAGCAGATGCTCGCCATCCGCAAGATGGGCCCGATCGGCAACATCCTGAACATGCTTCCCGGCGCCAACTCGGCGCAGATGAAGGAGGCGCTGGCCCAGGTCGACGACAAGCAGCTGGACAAGCTGCAGGCGATCATCCGCGGCATGACCCCGGCCGAGCGCGCGGACCCGAAGATCATCAACGGGTCGCGGCGGCTGCGCATCGCCAACGGCTCGGGCGTCACCGTCTCGGACGTCAACGACCTGGTCAACCGCTTCTTCGAGGCCCGCAAGCAGATGAAGATGATGGCGGGCCAGTTCGGCTTCGGCGGCGGCCGCTCGGCCACCCGGAAGCAGGCGAAGAACAAGCGCAAGGCCAAGCAGGCGAAGAAGAACGGCCGGCCGAACCGGCAGCCCGCCGGGGCGAACCCGTTCGGCGCCGACCTCTCGCAGCTGCCGCCGAGCCTGCAGCAGCTCCCGCCCGGCCTCGACCAGCTCCCGCCCGGGTTCGACCCGTCGAAGCTCGACTTCGGGAACAAGAAGGGCAAGTAGTGCTGCACCTGCGCGGCACCGTCCTCCCGGACGGCGGCCGGGACCTGTACGTCGACGACGCCGGCCGGGTCAGCGCGGAGCCCCTGGCCGGGGCCGAGACCGTCGACGCCCCGTTCATCCTCCCCGGGCTGGTCGACGCGCACTGCCACGTCGGGATCGCGACCGGCGGAGCGCCCGCCGAGCTGGCGGAGTGCGAGGAGCAGGCGATCGTCGAGCGCGGCGCGGGCGCGCTGCTGCTGCGCGACTGCGGCTCGCCGACCGACACCACGCCCCTGCGCGGGCGGGTGGACCTGCCGGAGATCATCCGCGCGGCACGGCACCTGGCCCGGCCGAAGCGCTACATCGCCGGCCTCTCGATCGACCTCGACGACCCGGCCCTGCTGCCCGAGGCCGTCGCGGAGCAGGCCGCCGCCGGCGACGGTTGGGTGAAGCTCGTCGGGGACTGGATCGACCGGGGCAGGGGCGCCGACGCCGACCTGGCCCCGCTCTGGCCGGACGACGTGCTGGAGGCCGCCATCGACGCCGCCCACGCGGCCGGGGCCCGCGTGACCGCGCACGTCTTCGGCACCGAGGCCCTGCCCGGGCTGATCGGCGCCGGGATCGACTGCATCGAGCACGGCACCGGCCTCACGGACGAGCTGATCGCCGAGATGGCCGCCCGCGGGACCGCGCTCGTGCCGACGCTGATCAACGTCGACACGTTCCCGGGGATCGCCGAGAAGGCCGGCAAGTACCCGGCCTACGCCGAGCACATGCGCGCGCTGCACCGCACCGCGCGGGACACCGTCGGGCGGGCGATCGACGCCGGCGTCCCCGTCTTCGCCGGCACGGACGCGGGCGGCGGCATCCGCCACGGCCGGATCGCCGACGAGGTGGAGGCGCTCCGGCAGGCCGGTCACCCCGATGCCGTCGGCGCCGCCTCCTGGGCCGCCCGCGGCTGGCTCGGGCGGCCGGGGCTCGAGCCCGGCGCGCCGGCCGACGTGGTCGTGTACCGGGAGGACCCGCGGCGGAACCCGGCGGTCCTGCGCGATCCCGCGCTGGTCCTGCTCCGCGGCCACCGGTACTGAGCGTCCCGCCCGGCCCTGCGGCCCGCTTCCCGTCGCCGCTGCGCACCCGGTGGACCGAACCCGTGCACGGAACCGTGCGCGGGCACGCCGCGCCGCGGTGCGCCGGGTAGCGTCGTGATCGTGGGCCAGCCCGACTCGACCCCGGACCCGCCGTCCGTCCCGCCGCCGTCCGGCCCGTCCCCCTCCACGCCGCCGCCGTACCCGTCCCCGTACCCGCCGCCCGGGGTGCCGGCGGCGGGCCCGGCCACGGAGACCTCGGAACCGCCACCACCCGAGGAGCCGCCCCCGCACCGCTGGGGCATCGGGGCGTACGTGCTGGTCGAGATCCTCTTCCTCGGCTCGTCGTTCCTGATCGCCGCACTGCTGGCGGACCCCGGGAGCCCGTCGGTCGCCGCGGTGGTCCTCGGGCTGTCCGTGCCGACCGTGCTGGCCGCCGGGACGGCCGTGCTGATCACCCGGGTCCGCGGCAACGGGCCGCGGATCGACCTGGGCCTGCGGTGGAGCGCCCGGGACGTCGGCGCCGGCCTCCTGTGGGGCCTGGGCGGTCTCGTGGTGAGCGTCCCCGCGTCACTGATCTTCGTGGCGATCGTCGGGTCGGACAACGCGACCACGGCCGTCGGGCAGGCGTTCGACGGCATCCGGGTCGGCTGGCCGGTCGCGTTCGGGGTGTTCGTGCTGGTCGCGTTCGTCGCACCGATCTGCGAGGAGATCGTCTACCGCGGCCTGCTCTGGGGCGCGGTCACGAAGCACGGGGCGAACCGGTGGGTGGCCTTCGCCCTCACGACCCTGTTGTTCGCCATGGCGCACTTCGAGCTGACGCGTACGCCGTTGCTGCTGGTCGTGGCGCTGCCCATCGGCCTGGCCCGGGTGTTCACCGGCCGGCTGCCGGCGAGCATCGTGGCGCACCAGGTCAACAACCTGCTGCCCGCCCTGGCGTTGGCGCTGACCCTGACCGGAGGGGTGCCCGCGCCGGCGTAGGCATCTGGCAGAATGGCGTGTCAGGTCCGTGGCCGGCCCTCTACCGATGCCGCGGCCGGGAGCAGTCGAGTGAGCGAGCCGTACCCCCACGCGGTCCTGCGCTGACTCACGAGCAGCACACACGATCCGCGAGGAGCACCGAGAAGCGTGGCCGTCAAGATCAAGCTGATGCGTCTGGGCAAGATCCGCCAGCCGTACTACCGCGTCGTCGTCGCCGACGCGCGCTCCCGCCGCAGCGGGCGCGCCATCGAGACGATCGGCAAGTACCACCCGAAGAGCGAGCCGAGCCTGATCGAGATCGACTCGGAGCGCGCGCAGTACTGGCTGGGCGTCGGCGCCCAGCCGACCGAGCCGGTTCAGCACCTGCTCGAGGTCACCGGCGACTGGCAGAAGTTCAAGGGCCTGCCGGGCAGCGAGGGCACCCTCAAGCCGCAGCCGGAGAAGGTCGACAAGCTGGCCCGGTTCAACGCCGCCCTGGCCGCGGCGGGCGAGGAGCCGACCACCGAGGCGACCACCCCGAGGAAGAAGGCCGCCAAGGCCGACAAGGAGGCCGGCGCGGACGAGCCGGCCGCGGAGTCGACCGAGTCGTGAGCGTCCTGGCGGACGCCCTGGAGCACCTGGTCCGGGGCATCGTCGACCACCCGGACGACGTGCGGGTGGATCTGGTCACCAACCGCCGGGGCCGCACGCTCGAGGTCCGGGTGCACCCGGACGACCTGGGCAAGGTCATCGGTCGCGGCGGGCGCACCGCCAGCGCGCTGCGCACCGTGATGGGGGGCATCGGCGGGCGGGGCGTGCGGGTCGATGTCGTCGACACCGACCGGTAGCGCGGGGGACGAGCGGGCACTCCTCGTCGGCGTCGTCGCGCGGGCCCACGGCCTGCGCGGCGAGCTGGCGATCGACGTGCGGACGGACTCGCCGGAGGCGCGCTTCGCCGCCGGATCCGTGCTGCGCGCCCGCCGCCGCGGCGCCCCGGACACGACGCTGACCGTGGAGAGCAGCCGTCCCCACTCGGGGCGGCTGCTCGTCCGCTTCGCGGAGGCCCCGGACCGCACGGCCGCCGAGGAGCTCCGCGGCACCCAACTGCTGGTGTCGGTTGCGGAGCTGGCGCCACCGGAGGACCCGGAGGAGTTCCACGTCCACCAGCTCGAGGGCCTGCGCGCCGAGCTGCCCGACGGCACCGTGATCGGGACCGTGCGCGAGGTCGTCCTCGGCCCGGGCGGCGACCTGCTGGCCGTCGCCCGCGAGGACCGGCCGGACGCGCTGGTCCCGTTCGTCGCCGACATCGTCCCGACGATCGATCTCGAGGGCCGGCGCGTGGTCGTCGACCCGCCCGAGGGCCTGCTGGACCTCGACACCCCCTGACCCGCCCCTGACCTGCTCCGAGAGGCCCCGTCGCTCCGCGGCGGGGCCTTTCTCGTGCCGTCGGCGTCAACCCAGGTTGACGAGGCGCAGTCGTCAACGTAGGTTGACGGCATGACAGATGCGACGGCGGTGGCCGCGGCGGCGTCCAGCAAGGACCCGCACGTCGGCCTGGCGGCGGTGGCGGCGCTCCGGGCGCTGCAGGAGTCGCTCGAGGAGCTGCAGGTCGGCAACGCGCGGGCCCAGGGCTGGTCCTGGGCGCAGATCGCCGGCGTGCTGCAGGTGAGCAAGCAGGCGGTGCACAAGAAGTACCGGCGGCTCGGGTACTAGGGGGACGACGATGTTCGAACGGTTCACGCAGGCGGCCCGCCGAGCGGTGGTGCTGGCCCAGGAGGACGCGCGCGAGCGCCGGCAGGCGCAGATCCGCACCGAGAACCTGCTCCTCGGCCTGTACGACGCACCCGGGACGCCGGCGTCGACGGCCGCGGCGCTGCTCCGCCGGGCCGGGGTGAAGCGGTCCGACGTCGCCGACGAGGTCAAGCGGCGGGCGCGCGAGGAGGCCACGCCGGACGCCGCGAAGCTGGCCCTGCTCGGCATCGACCTCGACGAGGTGCGCCGGCAGGCCGAGGAGACCTTCGGCCCGGGGGCGCTCGAGCGGACCCGGGCGGGGAAGCGGCGCCGGATGTTCGGGCACATCCCCTTCGACGCCGCCTCGAAGAAGGCGCTCGAGCTGTCGCTGCGCGAGGCGCTGCGGCTCAAGCACTCCGAGATCGGCAGCGAGCACGTCCTCCTCGGTCTGCTGCACGCCGAGGGCGGGGCGCGGGAGCTGCTGGCCGCGCGCGGCGTCACGCTGGAGAGCATGCGCGCCGCCGTCGAGGAGCTCGGCCGGGGCCGGGCGAGCGGCTGACCGGGAGTTCGACTCTCGCCGACGGTGTCCTCCTGACCGGTGCGGGCGGAGGGGAGCCCTCGACCTCGGCGAGCTCGGTCGCCGGCGCGGCGAGATCAGCCCGATCGCCGTGGTCAGGACCGGCGCGAGCAGCACCGGCAGCACGAGCGCCCACTACCTGCCGGTGGACCACAGCGAGGACGGACCGGTGGGCACGTCGCGACCTCCCCTTTGGCAGGATCCGCCCGGTGCGGATCGACGTCGTGACCATCTTCCCGGGCTACCTCGCGCCGCTGCGCGAGGCGCTGCTGGGCCGGGCGGTCGAGAAGGGCCTGATGGACGTCCGGGTGCACGACCTTCGGCGCTGGACGCACGACGTGCACCAGGCCGTCGACGACGCCCCCTACGGCGGCGGGCCGGGCATGGTGATGAAGCCCCAGGTGTGGGGCGAGGCGCTCGACGAGGTGCTCGGCGAAGGGGCCGACCACGGGCCCGCGCGGCTGGTCGTCCCGACACCCGCGGGCCGGCCGTTCACCCAGGCCACCGCACGGGCGTGGGCGGGGGAGGAGCGGCTCGTCTTCGCCTGCGGCCGCTACGAGGGGATCGACCAGCGCGTGGTCGACCACTACGCGGCGCAGATGCCCGTCGACGAGGTCAGCATCGGGGACTACGTCCTGGTCGGCGGCGAGGTGGCGGTGCTGGTGATGGTCGAGGCCGTCGCCCGGCTGCTGCCCGGCGTGCTCGGCAACCCGCGCTCGGCGGCCGAGGACTCCTTCTCCGACGGCCTGCTCGAGGGACCCTCGTACACCCGGCCCGAGGTGTGGCGGGACCTGCCGGTGCCGGCCGTGCTGCGCAGCGGCAACCACGCCGCCGTCGACCGCTGGCGGCGCGACCGGGCCCTCGAACGCACGGCCGAGCGGCGCCCCGACCTGCTCGCCGCGCTGCCCGAGGGGGCCCTGGACGCGGCCGACCGCGCGGTGCTCGATACCCTGGGGGCAGCGGAGCGGGGCTGACCGGCCCCACCGGTGTCACCCGCTCGGAACCCGTCTGGCACTATGGACGGGTTGCCATGGGCCGACGCACGTGTGTCGGCGCCTCCCATCGGGGACTGGTGCCCCTGCCCGAGCCCCGGCACGCACGCACGACGATCATTGGACGAGGACGGACCGCGCGATGAACACCCTGGACGACCTGGACGCACAGATCCTGCGCTCCGACATCCCCAGCTTCCGGCCGGGTGACACGCTCAAGGTGCACGTGAAGGTCATCGAGGGCAACCGCTCCCGGGTCCAGGTGTTCCAGGGCGTCGTCATCCGCCGCCAGGGCGCCGGCGCCCGCGAGACCTTCACGGTCCGCAAGGTGTCGTTCGGCGTGGGCGTGGAGCGCACCTTCCCGGTGCACACCCCGAACATCGAGAAGATCGAGGTCGCCACGCGGGGCGACGTGCGTCGCGCCAAGCTCTACTACCTCCGCGACCTGCGCGGCAAGGCCGCCAAGATCAAGGAGAAGCGCGAGACCCCGACGGCCTCCTGAGCCCGTCACCCGTTCGCGACGCGACCCTGACGTAGCCTCACCACGTGGCGTCACCCGAGCTCCCCGACGACCGCCGCGGCCAGCCGCGGCGGTACGGGCCCGCGGATCCGTCCGACCCGCGGTCGGGCGCGGTGGCGCCCGTCGGTGAGGTGCCCGCGCGGCACGTGCCCGGCACCGGGCCCGCCGGCGCCCCCTTCCCGGGACCGCAGGGCGGGTTCGACGGCCGCGCGCCGGGCTCGAACAGCTACGCCCCCGGGCGGGTCAGCGGCTCCCCGGGCAACGGTTCCCTGGGCAACGGCTCGCCGAGCAACGGCCTCCAGGTCGACGGGACTCGGCCCGACGGCCACGGCGCGTGGCACGGTCGAGGGCCCCAGGGTCCGCCGTACCCCGGCCCGGCCCGGCCCGTCCCGTCGGACGGCCCGCCCCCGCGCAACGGTGTCCCACCGAACGGGGAGCGGCCCTTCCACGCCGCCGGCCCCCCGCCCGGTGCCCCGCCGCGGCCCGCGCACAGCAGCCCCGGCTTCCGCCCGGTCGGCGGCGCGCTGAACGGGTCCGGCCCGGAGCCGCGCCGCGGCTCACCGCGCCGACCCCTCGACGACGACCGCCCCACGGACGTCGTCGGCATGCCGCCGGTCCCCGCCGAGGCGGATTCCGAGGTCACCTCCGAGGTCACCGAGACGACCGATCCCGCCCCGATCGAACCGCAACGCCGGGTCGATCCCTCCGCCGCCGAGTCGGACGGCGTCCCCGGCCGGCACCGCCGCCGCGCGGGCGCCACCTCCGGCAGCCACCCCGCCTCGGACTACGTGCCCAAGCGCGGACCCGGCGGCAAGAAGCCCCGCTCGGGGCGGCGCCGGCGCAACACCTTCTGGAAGGAGCTCCCGCTCCTCGTCGGTGTGGCGCTGGTCCTCACCATCCTCATCCAGGCCTTCCTGGCCAAGGTGTACGTGATCCCGTCGGGCTCGATGGAGACCACGCTGCACGGCTGCACCGGCTGCAACAACGACCGGGTGCTCGTCGACAAGGTCACCTACCGGTTCGGCGACCCGCAGCCCGGCGACGTCGTGGTGTTCCGCGGGCCCGACTCCTGGGTCAACACCGAGTTCACCGTCGACGAGCCGACCAGCACGTTCGGCGAGGTCGTCCAGCAGTTCCTGTCGCTGATCGGGCTCGCGCCGCCGGACGAGAAGGACTTCGTCAAGCGCGTCATCGCCGTCGGCGGCCA
Source organism: Pseudonocardia lutea (assembly GCF_042658055.1). Taxonomy (NCBI): domain Bacteria; kingdom Bacillati; phylum Actinomycetota; class Actinomycetes; order Pseudonocardiales; family Pseudonocardiaceae; genus Pseudonocardia; species Pseudonocardia lutea. The sequence goes on along the minus strand of NZ_JBHSQK010000103.1, from coordinate 21,907 downwards.
GACCGTGTCCTGCTGCGACTCCCGCAACCGGGTCATGGTCGACAACCAGCCGCTCGACGAGCCCTACATCTACTACCTGCCCGAGGCCGGGCCGGCGCGGCAGATCCCCTTCGGCCCGATCACCGTGCCGCAGGGCGAGCTGTGGGTGATGGGCGACAGCCGCAACAACTCGTCGGACTCCCGCGTCGACGGCCACGGGCCGATCCCGGTCGACAACGTCATCGGCAAGGCCCGGATGAAGGTGCTGCCGGTCAGCCGGTTCGGCTTCATCGACAGCACGAACCCGCAGCAGTCGCAGGCGACCGCCCTCGGGGTCGCCGGGGACGGCGCGCCGCTCGCCCTGGGGGTGCTCGGCGTGGTGCCGTTCTGGCTGCTCCGCAGGCGATCCCTGCTCGCGGCCGAGGAGGAGTTCCTGCCCCGCCGACGTCGAACCTGAGGTGGCTGCACCCGTCCAGCGGCCCGCCCGCCGCCCCCGGAGGAAGCGTCCCGCCGAGCTCCTGCCCCCGGAGTGGAAGCCCGGCCGGGCCACCGTGCGCGCCTCGGCCGGCACCTGGACCCTGCAGAGCACGCTGCAGCGGCACGGGCTCGGTCCCGTCGCGGGCGTCGACGAGGCCGGGCGAGGGGCGTGCGCCGGCCCGCTGGTGGTCGCGGCCTGCGTGCTGCGCGCCGGCGACGCCAAGCGGCTCGAGGGTCTCACCGACTCCAAGCTCCTCACCCACGCGGTGCGCGAGGAGTTCTACTACCGGATCCTGCGCCGGGCCGAGGACTTCTCGGTCGTGGTGATCCCGCCGGCCGAGGTGGACCGCCGCGGTGTGCACGTCGCCAACGTCGAGGGCATGCGCCGCGCCGTCGCCGGGCTGAGCCGTCCCCCGGGCTACGTCCTCACGGACGGCTTCCCGGTCCGCGGGTTCGGCCGGCCGACCCTGGCCGTGCCCAAGGGCGACCTGACGGCGGCGTGCGTGGCGGCGGCGTCCGTGCTGGCCAAGGTGACCCGGGACCGGCTCATGGTCGAGCTCGACGGGCGCCACCCGCAGTACGGCTTCGCCGAGCACAAGGGCTACTGCACCCCGGTTCACGACGCGGCCCTGACCGAGCACGGGCCGTGCCCCGAGCACCGGTTCTCGTTCGTGAACGTCGCGTCGGTGGCCCGCGTCGGCGACCGGGTGGCGTTGGTCCAGAATGGGGCGGCCGGCGAGGAGACCGAGGACGCGGACGACGTGGAGTTCGCGGCGACGGACGAGGAGGTCCTCGTCGGGGACGCGGGCGAGGACAGGGTCGCAGGGGGAGTGGAGTCGTGAGCGCCGAGGATCTCGAGAAGTACGAGACCGAGATGGAGCTCACGCTCTACAAGGAGTACCGCGACATCGTCTCGCAGTTCTCGTACGTCGTGGAGACGGAGCGGCGCTTCTACCTGGCCAACTCCGTCGACGTCGCGCCCCGCAACGCGGACGGCGAGGTCTACTTCGAGGTCCGGATGTCCGACGCGTGGGTCTGGGACATGTACCGGCCGGCGCGGTTCGTGAAGAACGTTCGGGTGGTGACGTTCAAGGACGTCAACATCGAGGAGCTCGACAAGCCCGACCTGCGGTTGCCCGAGGGCGACCAGTTCGGCCACTAGGCCCTAGCACCTCCCCCCGACGGTTCCGGTCCGTCGGGCCGCCCGCACCGGCGGTTGTCCACCGTCCGCGGCTCCTGTGGAGCACTTTCCGCGTTCCGCCCCGCGGGTCGGCGCGGGCCGAGATCGTGTCCGCATGGCAGCCAAGGACGAGCTCGGCCGCCGCGGCGAGGACGTCGCGGTCGAGTACCTCGAACGCAAGGGCCTCGTCGTGCTGTCCCGGAACTGGCGGTGCCGGGAGGGCGAGATCGACGTGGTGGCCACGCAGCGGCAGCGCGACGGCACCCGGCTGGTGGTCTGCGAGATCAAGACCCGCTCGGGCACCCGGTACGGCGAACCGGCGGAGGCCGTCACGGGGCTGAAGGCCCAGCGCATCCGGCGGGTCACCAAGGCGTGGCTCGCCGCACACCACGTGCCCTGGTGCGAGGTCCGGTTCGACGTCGTCGCGGTGCTGATGCGCCCCGGCCGGCCGGTCACCCTCGAGCACTACGAGGGGGCGTTCTGATGGCGCTCGCGCGGGGGTGGTCCGTGGCGCTGCACGGCGTCGAGGGCGTGCCCGTCGAGATCGAGGCGCTGGTGGGCGGCGGCATCCCCGGCGTGCAGATCGTGGGGCTGGCCGACACCGCGCTGCAGGAGTCGGTGCACCGGATGCGCTCGGCGGTGGTGAACTCGGGGCGCGAGTGGCCCTCGGTGCGCATCCTCCTGGCGCTGTCCCCGGCCACGCTGCGCAAGACCGGATCCCGCTTCGATCTGGCCCTGGCCTGTTGTGTGCTGGCCGGTGCGGGGGTCGTCGATGCCGATCGGCTCGCGGGCACCGTGCTGCTCGGCGAGCTGGCCCTCGACGGCCGGGTGCGGCCCGTCCGCGGCGTGCTGCCGAGCGTCCTCGCGGCGCGGTCCGCCGGGCTGCGCCGGGTCGTGGTGCCGGTGTCCGCGCTCGAGGAGGCCGGCCTGGTCGACGACGTCGAGGTCTACGGGGCCACCACGCTGGCCCAGGTGGTGGGCTGGTTCGCCGGCGAGCGCGAGCTCGACCGCCCGGTGGGCCCGCTGCCCGGGCCGCCGGCCGCGGTGCCCGACCTGGCCGACGTCGTGGGCCAGCCCGACGCGCGGCGCGCACTCGAGGTCGCCGCCGCGGGCGGGCACCACCTGCTGCTGGTCGGCCCGCCCGGCACGGGGAAGACGATGCTCGCCCGGCGGATCGTCGGGCTGCTGCCCGAGCTGAGCCGGGACGAGGCGCTGCAGCTGGCGTCGGTCCGCTCGGTGCTCGGCGAGGCCGGCGGGGACCCGCTGAGCCGGGTCGCGCCGTTCGTCGCGCCGCACCACTCCTCCTCGATGGCCGCGCTGCTCGGCGGCGGCGCGGGGCTCGCCCGCCCCGGGGCCGTCTCGCTCGCCCACCCCAGTGCTCGAGGGGGCGGTCAGCCGGCCCTCAGCAGCGCGTAGGCGGGGACGAGGTCGGCCTCGGTACCCGCCGCACCCGACGGTCTCCCGCCGCCCGCCGGGGCAGCATCCAGCCTTCACGGACCGCGGTGGCGGTGTCCTGTTCGGTGCGCTCCGCCCGCACCAGGTCTTCCGTCAGCGGAATGGTCCAGGGTCTCGACCCGGCGGACGTCGAGGTCCGCGCCGCTGCGGACGAAGGCCCACGAGAGGCTGAAGAAGCAAACGCTTGGATGAGCCGCCGGGGCAGACTCGTCCGAGTCGCAGCGTAGAAGAGGCCGAGGCACCGTGGGCGAGGGCAGATGGACGAGCAGGATCCGGCATATGCACTTATAGGGCGCAAACTGCGTACAGACTCAGGACGCCAGGCAGAACCACAATATCGCTCGGTCCGTAAGTATGGCCCCGGGTACGGCAACTCAGCAGGCAGGCGCAGAGGTGATCGACCGAGTTGTCGGTCGAGTGAGTAGCGATTCACCGGCTGAGGGTCGAGGCCCCGCTTGGGGAGTCCCATATCTGCGGTTGTCCGCCGGTGAGGCCTTAGAAGTCCCACTGACGAGGACGCCGATGTGATTCCGCTTAGGCTGAGTTTAGCGCCCACTGGGGCACCGCGGCGCCGGGTCGCCCGCCATATGATCCAGCTCATCTCGACTGCAGGGCGTGCCAGAAGCTGGCCCGTACCGCGTCTGCTCCCCAGGCGTTCGGCTCGATGATTCGGCAGTACCAGAGCTTGCGGTTATCCGGTCGGGGGTTGCTCTGTGCCGGGTTGCCGGCACGGAGGCCGTGGCCAAGGAAGCGCTCGTGGATTTCGGCAATCCGGGCACCGTTGTCCTCGGCGGCTGCGCGCAGCCCGGCGTTCAGGTCGGCGAGGATGTCGACGACGTCCAGCCACGGGGGCAGGCCGACGCGGTGAGCCTCGCCGCTGCCGTCGCTCGGGTCGTAGACGGTCCCGACGACCACCGGGTCGTCTGGGGTGCGCATCAGGCGCTTCAGCCTGCCGAGGGCCTGTCCGACCCGCACGCGCACGGAGCGCACGATCTGCCGGGCGGACCCGGTGTCGCCGTAGGCGCCGAGAAGGTCGTTGCCGCCGATTGTCAGCGTCACGACGTCGGGTCGGACGCCTGAACTCTCAAGCCGGGGGAGTTGTGACTCCAGGAGCGCGCGGGTGGTGCCGCCGTCGACGGCGAGCAGGTGGTAGCGCAGTCGTCGGTCCTGGGCGCTCAGGTCGCGACCCCGCCACTGCGGAAAGTCGTCGTCCAAGTTCCGGGCGAGCAGGCTGGAGCCACCCCGGCCCGGACCGCCCGCGTACTGGTCGATCGAGATCGAATCCCCAAGCGCGACGTAGGTGTACGGATCGTCCGGCTCAGCTGACGTCCCGTCGAATCTTTCTCGCGGAGTCGACGCGCAGGCTGCGGCGCTCGTCGTCGTCCCGACGAGCAAGAGGGTCCGTCTGCGCACCCGCTGCACGATTCACCATCCGTCCGATCCCTGACGTGCCTGAAGGCCGTCTCTCCGTCCCGCACGTCCCCCGCGGCCGTCCGGCAATGACGCTTCTTGGCCTGGTGTAGATCTTAGGTCGAGCCGAAGCCACGCGCCTTGCAGTCGGTGGCGTCGAGAACACATACGGGGCGGGTAGTCGGACAATGCGCGGACCTGGTGCCACTGACCCTTTCTGGTCCGGCCGGTCTCCGGACTACGAGGGCACCGAAGGCCTCATCACTCACCCCAGCGGGAGTTCCGCCACGCTGCGCCATGCCCCGGGCGCGTCCGAGCCCTGGAACAGGTGAGCCACCTGCACCGAGGCTGTCACCGGCAGTCGCGGAGAAACGGCGGCACCCGCGGCCGACAACGCGTCGAGGTCGGCCTCGTGGCCGATGGTCAGATGAGGCACCGAGGTGCGGAACGCACCGCCGTAGGGCGGGCACTCGGGGAACGCGGCCCACACGGCAGCGATCAACGCGTGGAAACCATCGGGCGGATGGGGAGCGAGCCACACGGCGGTGCGCTCAAACCAGCGGACCTCGGAGAAGGAGACGTCGAAGCGGGGCACGGAGCGGACGGCATCGCGAAGCCGCTGCAGCTCAGAGGGGCCGATCCGATCGGGAGGAAGGAAGGGGTAAATGAGCGTCACATGCGCTGGTACGCCCCAGCTGGCGGAGCGGTCAAGTGCGGCGCGAAACTTGCCGACGACGGGCTCGGCCTCGGGCACCGACACGATGACTGCGCTCTCGGTCGCGTCCACGCCGCGATCATCCGAGCGGCCCGGCAGGGCGGCAACCGATCGGCCTCGTCAATCGGATCGATCTTCCGACGCGCGATCTGAGCCTTTCCTTACTGATGCCAAGCTGCGATTGCTGGCTCCTTACCCGCGGCACGCTGGTTAGAGGCATGGCGTGCATGCGGGCCCTACGGGTGTGGCCCGGGGTCGGGTGCGAACGTCAGCTCCTCGGGTAGGAACTGTAATTTGATGCCGCTGGGGTTGAGGTCGTAGAGGTCGTGCAGGTTGCCCAGCTCCCCGGTGGGCAGCACGGCGGTGTCGTCACGGTTGACGGGGTCGGCGCGGAGCCACACGTCAAACGCGGCCAGGTCGTGGTGGCCGTCCTTGAAGTACCTGACGAGCCGCCGATACAGCTTGGGAAACATGACCAACTCGGACAGATCGGCCAGTCTGGTCAGCTGGACGCGATGCTCGGTGGTGACCGCTTCCTGCGGCCACATCCCCGTGGTGTTCGCCCGTACCTGCTTGAGCAGGTCTCGGAGGTGTTCGATGAGCTCGAGTGGCATGGTTGCGTAGAGTTCGGCGTAGGCCAGGCCGGCGCGGACCAGGCTGACGTTGACGCTGCGATCGAGCCGGTCGACATCGACGAAAACGGGATCGCCATCGGCGGCGTTGAGGTCGGGGTCGCCGGTGTAGACGAGGGCGAGCAGCCGGCCGTTGCTCTCCACGCCGTTGGCGAGCAGGTAGCCCCGGACCGGGTGGTGTTCGGCTGACTTGACCTTGTTGGGCAGATCGTCCCAGAACTCGACGGTGCCGAACCCGACACTGGCTAGCATGTGGTCGCGGGCCGCGCGGGCGAACGCGAGGTCCTGGTGCTGGTTCTCGAAGTGGGTCTCCAGTGTGTCGATGCCTTCGAATCGGGTGCCGTAGGTGCCGAGGTGGCGCCGGTCCGGTCCACGGTTGCTGAAGCGCGGCAGGCTCTGCACCAGGTCGTCGTTGTCCGGGAGGAAGTTGATGGTGTCGCCGTCCGGCTCGGGGCCGTTGCGCGGCAGGTCTGGGTAGCGGATGTAGAAGTCGCCGGTGATGAGGGTGTAGCGCGGCCTAGCCATCTCGTCCCCCAAGTCGTTCCTGACGAACGGTCAACCGGGCCGCACTGCGGTCGCCATGCCGGTCGGCCGATCGCGTGATTCGTTAGCCTGTGCGGCTGGAGGAAAATCCAGCTACTCCATTTAGTTGCGAGCTGATACCCGCAATCGCAGGTGCCAGCAGACTGGCCTCGAACGCCATTGCCGCCCGCGCTATTCTCGCCAAATACGCCCGCCCCTCCAAAGTGCCGCGGCCCTTCGGGGACAGCCCCTCGGTTTGAGCGGCCGACGACACCGTGTCCTTCGGCCAGGCTTCGTCCCTCGACAGCTGGTTCACCCTGCGCAGTGTTCTGGGTCAGGAAGGTATTTACAGAAGACAATGTGAGCTGTGTCGGATCTCCGGCTGCATTATTCGTGGTTCCATACTGCAGGTTGCCGGTCGCCATACCTGCCTCCTGGAAGTCCACTTCCTGTGGACCTTCTTTCTGGAACCGTGTTCTGACTGACGATTGAGGGCCGGGTAACTGAGCGGCCGCTATGCGTTTCTGGCCAACCTTAGCAGCATGTCATAATTCCTGCAGTTCTCGGATTGCGCAATACGTACAACTACGTATTGCTGCAATCTCCAGTCGGGGCGCGGTCGCGGCATTAGAGCCCTTCCAATTTAGCGTCAGTCCGGATAGGGGAGGACCAGGACGGGCCTTGATTAGGTCGATCCCGGAATCGTCCGAGTCTGCGCCGGGCGGACGTCGAGGCCGAGGACATCAACCTTCCGGCGGCGGTGATTACCACGGCGCTGCTGGTGCTCGCCCTGGTCCTAGGTGTCGCCTTGCCCGCCGTCAGCTACTGAGCGCTGCTGTTCCTATACGACTGCTGGCCTTTGTGGCCCGATTGAATTGGGAACTACCTCGCTGAGCGTCGAGGTGACCTGGGCGACGGTGGGACGGTTTGGCGGATCTGGTTCGAGGCAGGAGTCGATGATCGTTGACAGGCAGCGCGGAAGCCGTGGCCGGCGGGTTCGGACGCACGGGGCTCGTGTGGTCAATTGCGGATGTTGGTGGCGGGGCTCCTCGTGGGCGAAGGGTCGTTGTCCCGTGGCCGTCTCGTACAGCACGATTCCGATGCCCCACACGTCGGCGGCCGTGGTTGTCATGCCTCCGCGGGCATGCTCGGGCGGGAGGTAGCCTTTGGTGCCGCATCCGGGATCGACTGATCTTGGTGGACCGGCCAGGCTGAGGTCGAGGATCTTGGCCAGCCCCTGGCTGCAGATGATGTTCGATGGTTTCAGGTCGAGATGCAGGACGTTGTGGCGGTGTAGATACTGGATTGCCGAGCACAGATGCAGGCCGAGAATTCCGATGCTCCTTGCGGGGATGGGTCGGCGGATAGTGTCGATAAGGTGGTCGAGCGTCTGGCCGGGCAGGGCTTCGAGGATCAGGATGGCGGTAGGGAGCTCGATCGTTTCGTAGGCGCGGACGAGGTGGGGGTGGGTGAAGGACTCCAGATACCGTCCCTCGTTGAGCACGCGCGCGACGAGGCGGCGATGGTGCTGGCGCGACCGGCGCACGGTCTTGGCCACGCAGCGGCATTCTCGCTCCTGGCTCCAGACCTCGTAGACCTCTAGGTTCCGGCTCCGGTCGAGCAGCCTGATGACTGAGTAGCCTCTGGTTAGTTCGACGCCGGCGGCCAGTGCCGGGTCATTACTGTTACCGCCTTTTGAGCGGCTGCTGGGTTGGGACGGCTGGTCGGCGGCTGTAGCGATGTCTGCGGCGGACGGTTGACAACAATATGAACGCCCGGTAGCGGGGTGCTGGTCGCTCATGCCCATGCCCCTCGTGAGTTGGCGATGACCGGCCCCGACGATCCTTCGGAGCCATGGCTGGTGGGTCTCGATGCGGTGGGCTGGCGGACGTGCAGACGGTAAAGGCGCGAGTAGGTGCCGTTTCGCGCCAGGAGCTCGTCGTGGATCCCGCTGTCCACCAGTTGACCTTGGTCGAGGACAGCGATGACATCGGCATCGCGGACTGTAAGCAGGTCGTGGGAGATGACGATGGTGGTCCGGCCGCTCATGAGACGACGCAACGGAGCAAGGACTCGCTGTCCGGAAGCAGCGTCTAGGCCGGTCGTCGGCTCGTCCAGCAGAAGTACCGGTGCGTCGCGCAGCATCGCGCGAGCAATGGCGAGACGCTGCCGCTGGCCGCCGGAGAGACGCCGCCCTCGCTGGCCGACGAGTGTGTCGTAGCCCTCCGGAAGAGCAGTGATAAATGCGTGGGCGTCCGCAGCGCGCGCGGCCGCCACTATCTCGGTCTGGTCGGCGTCCAGTCGGCCGTAGGCGATGTTGTCCCGGATGGTGCCGTCGAAAACCAGAGTTTCCTGTAGGACGACCGCGACGTTCTCGCGGAGCGAGTCCAGTCGCAGCTGCCGCAGATCGTGGCCGTCGAGGCGTATCCGGCCGGCGTCGGGGTCGTAGAAGCGGAGCAACAGCTTGGCCACGGTGGACTTGCCCGCGCCGCTGGGGCCGACGAGCGCCAGCGTTTGTCCCGGTACCACCCGTAGCGACACGTTGCGGAGCGCTTCGCGGTCCGTGCCCGGGTAGCGGAACGTCACGCAATCGAGTTCCACGTGGCCAGCTGCCGGACCCAGCACCACGGCTCCTGGAGTGTCCGCAACGGCCGGGCGCTGGTCGATGAACTCGATGATGCGTTCTGCGCTGGCGGAGGCGGAGTAGACGGAGTTGACGAGGCTGCTCATCCCCCGGACCGGACTATACATTCGACTGAGGAGGGTGAGGAACACCAGTAGCCCGCCGAGGGTCAGGTGACCGGCCGACAGCTCCCAGATGCCCATTCCCAGAACGATGAACGCGCCACCTAATTCCACAAGATCGATTAGTGGCCTAAATACCGCGCGGAGTCGGGTCGAGGCCATTTCCGCGAGGTACTTGCGGTGCCCCTCCCGATGGAATCGATCCACCTCCCAGTCCTGCCGGTTGCACGCCTGCACGAGCATCGCGTTGCCGAGGCTCTGCTCGGCGACCGCAGTGATCGATCCGCTTCGACGCCGCTTCTCTCGCGAGGCGATCTTCAGGAGTCGCGAGAAGCGTCGGGAGAGCAACCAGAACAGCGGCAGAACGGCAAATGACATGAGGGCGAGCCGCCAGTTGAGGACCAACAAGGCACCGGTGAAGACTCCCAGTCGCAGGACATACGTCACCCCGCTCATCAGCCCGCCCAGCAGGAAGGATTCGATGGCGGCGATGTCACCGGTGAGGCGGGAAAGCACGTCCCCGAGCTGGCGTCTCTCGAAGAAGTCCAGCGACATCCCCTGCAGGTGTCGAAAGAAGGACGTGCGCAGCGACAGCAAGAACTGTTGGCTCACCCGCGTGGACAGCAGACTTTGGGCGATGGAGAACAAGCCGCTGGCTACGGTGAGGCCGATGAACATGAGTGCGATCGGCACAAATGCTGCAAAGTCCGCGGGCACCAGCACATCGTCGACGAGCAGTTTGAACACCCAGATTTCCCCAGCTTCAAACAGCGGCGACACCACGACCAGACCGATTAGGAGCGGCAGCCAACGACGCTGCGAGCGCGTGTAGGGCCAGAAACGACGAGCGATCTCACCAACGGACACGGCCGGGGCCTGGGCTACCAGGCCGTCGCCCTCCGAAGGGGCAGCGCTAAACGATGATCCTAGAAGTGTGTTGAGGAAGCGGGACATGCGGAGAACGTTCATGGCATTCTTCGCTCTATGACGAAGACGGCTTCACCGTGAGATGAAGCCGTCTCTGGTTGGCGGAGGCGTACTATGCGTCACCACCCCTTGCAGCCGCCGTCAGTGGTGCGTCTCGTGGGTGTGCTCGTCCTTGTCACGGGTCTCGTTCTTCCTGTAACCCCCGTTTGTGGTCCTCTTGTTGTCGTTGTCGTTGTCGCGGCGCCGAGTCGCCGCCTGCAGCAAGTCAAACATTGATCTCCCCCAGGCTGAGCCGAACTTCAAGTTGGCACGCCTTAGGCTACGCCCTCCGCTGGACGCCCACAATATGCCCTTTTCAAGGTGCGGCGACGTGGATCGTAACGAGAACGATCTATGCCTGATCGGGATGATGCGTGTGCAGGTGCAACAAATACGTAAGCTAACGACCTCGCAATATCAACGCACGACGCTAGGCGGATGCCGGGCCCAGCGTCATAAATGGTGCAGGCCGGACAATCCTCGCGGACATGTCTGAAGCTGCCGTTTTGAAACGGACAGTTGCGACAGAGTATGCGAGATAAACGGTAAAAACGGACTCGATCCTAGTGATCATTCAATGTGGACTAGTTTGATACGCAAATATGCGGGCCGGCGGTGCATGGGCCTCAGTCATCCGCGCCACGATAGATAATCCGTTTGGGTCTTGTTGTTCATGTACGGGCCGGGCGTAGGTGCGTGCACCCTAGTCCGATTTCCAACTGTGTGCGCGACCCATGTTCCGAGTGATTGATTGCTCTGGCGTGCAAGCCCGACCTGAATGGGTGTCAGATGGCATGTCAATACGTAGATGTACGTACACGCGAGCAGTACCGTAACGAGTGCGCAAGTTGAAGGCGCTTGGTCTGGCCGCTTGAGCACGCTCGACGTACTGCGTGATCTCCTCGTCGGACTTTACACCGGTGCTGGGGGTACGGGCTCGTCAGCGACCTCTCCACCAGGAGTCCTGAGTTCCGATGCTGCTGCGGGGCGCAGCACGACGGAGCTGCGGCCCGCAGCCTACAAGGAGAGCTGGCTCATCCAGTGGTCGGCCCAATGGTGCTCGAGCAGACCGCGCTCCCGCTGAATGCTGGCTCACGCCGCCGGCCGATCCTCTACACACGCAAGCTCGACACAGGCACGGAGCCGAAACTTCGGGTATTTGCGAAACGGCATTAACGAAGCGTGTCGTTGGTGCTTGTCTAACGCTGCACAAGCTCGTTGGCCGGATGCGCCGGTCGTTGATCTGGGACCGCTCGGTACCTGCAGCGGCTATGTTCCGGCGCTGTGGGAGGTACTTTCCGCCGTCTCGGCGGCGCGAGATGCGGCGTCAGCGGGGTTCAAGGTACATAGACGAACACTTGGCCACCGCGGGGTGTTGTTCCTCGACGAGTGCGCGGAGTTCCAGCCGCACGTGCTCGACGCGCTGCGCACGCCGCTCGAGGAGGGCGAGGTCCGGCTGGCCCGGGCGGACGGGAGCGTGCGGTACCCGGCGCGGTTCCAGCTGGTGCTGGCGGCCAACCCGTGCCCGTGCGCGCCGGCGCGGGACCGGGACTGCATCTGCACCTCGATCGTGCGGCGGCGCTACCTCGGGCGGCTGTCCGGCCCGCTGCTCGACCGCGTGGACCTGCGGGCCCGGATGGTCCCGGTCACCGAGATCGGCACCGCCGGCACCGTCGAGGAGGACACCGCGACGGTCCGCGAGCGGGTGCTCGCCGCACGGGCGGCCGCGGCCGAGCGGTGGTCGGCGCACGGCTGGCGCACCAACGCCGAGGTCCCGGGCCCGGCCCTGCGGCGCACCTTCGGCCTGCCCCGCGCCGTCGTCCGGCCGCTGGAGGAGCGGATGCGCGCGGGGGAGCTGTCGGCGCGCGGTGCGGACCGCGCGTTGCGGGTGGCGTGGACGCTGGCGGACCTGGCCGGGGCGTCGTCGCCGGACCGGGAGGCCGTGGACAACGCGCTGTACTACCGCGAGCGGGGTGCGGCGTGAGTGCGCCGGTCCGCCCCGCCGCGGTGGCCGAGGAGGTCCTGCGGGCCCGCGCGTACCTGGTGCGGGTCGCCGAGCCGCCCGCTCGGGCCACCGGGCGCTTCGCCGACCTGGTCGGCGCGGTCGCGGCGGCCGCCGCGATCCAACGGGGCGACGTCCCCGCGGCCGTCGCGGACGAGACGTCCGCGCGGCGCGGCGTCGAGCGCGTCGACGCCGATCTCGAGGCCGCCGCCGCGTGCGGTGCCCGGCTGCTCGTCCCCGAGGACCCGGAGTGGCCGCACTGGCCGTTCGCCTGCTTCGGGCTGACCGACCGCACGGATCTCGCGCCGCCGCTGGCGCTGTGGGTCCGCGGCCCCGGCTCGCTCGGCGAGCTCACCGACCGGGCCGTGGCGATGGTCGGCGCCCGCGCCGCCACCGGCTACGGCACGCACACCGCCGCCGAGCTCGGCGCCGGCCTGGCCGCGGCCGGGCAGACGGTGGTGTCGGGTGCGGCGATCGGCATCGACGGCGCCGCGCACCGGGGCGCCCTCGCCGGCGGCGGGTCCACGATCGCGGTGCTGGCCTGCGGGCTCGATCGCGCCTACCCGACCTCGCACGCCGGGCTGATCGACCGGGTCGCCGACCAGGGCCTGGTGGTGTCGGAGTACCCGCCGGGCGCGGTGCCGGCGCGGCACCGGTTCCTGGTGCGGAACCGGCTCATCGCGGCGTTGTCGGCCGGCACGGTGGTGGTCGAGGCGGCGCTGCGGAGCGGCGCCCAGCGCACGGCCTCCGACGCCCGCGAGCTCGGCACGGTGGTCATGGCCGTTCCCGGGCCGGTGACCTCGGCGGCGTCGGCGGGCTGTCACGAGCTCATCCGGCAGGGCGCCCTGCTCGTCACGCGGGCCGAGGAGATCACCGAGGCGACCGGGCGGCTGGGCGTCGAGCTGGCGCGGGAGCCGGAGCGGCCGCGGCGCCGCACGGACGCGCTCGACGAGGTGCAGGCCCGGGTGCACGACGCCCTGCCCCCGCGGGCGGCCCGGGACATCGCCTGGCTGGCGGTCGAGGCGGGCCTGGACCAGGCCACCGTCCGCTCCGCGTTGGTCGAGCTCGAGCGCCGCGGGCTCGCCTCGTACCACGAGGGCCGGTGGCAGCGGGCGGGGAGGAAGCGTGGTGGCGGGTGAGGACGGCGGGTCCCCGCCGCGGCGCCCGGGCGGGACGCGAACCGATGCGCGGCTCGTCGCGTGGCGCAGTGGTGGTCGCCTGCTCGCGCGGGCGGGTGAGCGGCGGACACCGCGACGGCGCGCGCGGCGTGGGGCGTTGACCCGGGCCGGTCCGGACCGCACCGTCGGGGGATGGCGCCGTCCGATCCCGAGAGCCAGCCCGAGCAGCGGTCCGAGGGCGCGCGCGCCGATCCGGCCGGCGGCGCCCCCGACCGACGGGCCGACCCCGCCGAACGCGCCCTCGCGGCCGAGGTGGCGGCGGCGGTGGAGCGCTTCCTGCGGCACCTCGAGCTGGAGCGGGGCCGGTCCGCGCACACCGTGCGGGCCTACCGCTCCGACCTCGCCGGAATGCTCGCCGGCCTGCCCTCCCTGGCGGCGCTCGACCTCGCGCACCTGCGGCGGCGGCTGGGGGAGGCGCACGCCGCGGGCACCGGCCGCGCCACGCTCGCCCGGCGCGCGGCCGCGGTGCGCACCTTCACGGCCTGGGCGGCGCGGGCCGGGCTGCTCGCGAGCGATCCGGGGGCGCGGCTGAGCTCGCCGAGCGCGCGAGGGGAGCTGCCCGAGGTGCTCCGGGCGGACCAGGCCGCCGCCGTCCTCGACGCCGCCACCTCGGGCGCGGCCGAGGAGCAGCCCGAGGCCCTCCGGGACCTCGCCCTGCTCGAGGTGCTGTACGCGACCGGCATCCGGGTCGGCGAGGCCTGCGGGCTCGACGTCGACGACGTCGACGACGAACGCCGGACCCTGCGCGTACTGGGCAAGGGCGACCGGGAGCGGACCGTGGTGTTCGGCGTGCCGGCGGCCGCGGCGCTGCGCCGCTGGCGTGCCCTCGGCCGGCCGGCGCTGGCCCGGCCGGGTTCGCCGCCCGCGCTCTTCCTCGGGGTTCGCGGCGGCCGCCTCGATCCCCGCGTCGCGCGCACGATAGTGCACCGCGCGATGACGGCCCTGCCCGACGCGCCGGACATCGGGCCACACGGCTTCCGGCACGCCGCGGCGACACACCTCCTCGAGGGCGGTGCGGACCTTCGTCACGTACAGGAGTTGCTCGGTCACGCTACGCTGTCGACCACTCAGCTCTACACGCACGTGACCGTCGACCGTCTGAAGGTGGTCCATGACCAGGCTCATCCCCGGGCATGACGTTCCGGACGCGGAGTCTGCGCAGGTCACTGCTCGGATCGGCCTTCCGGCAGGAGCGCTGGCCAGGGCCCTGACCACCGCGGAGGAGCAGGCGGTCGCCGAACGCAGGGTGTCACTGCGGGCGGTCCCGTTTGAGTCCGGGGTGTCACCGGACGTGGCGGGGTCGGAGTCGAACCTCGGCGGGCCGCACCGCGCCGCCGAGCACGTCGCCCTCGTGGCGCCGCTGCGGCGCGACACGCCCGAGACCCCCGAAGGTCGCCCGATCGGGCACCGCTCGTCGGCGAACGGCACGCCCGCCCCGGAGGCGCCGGCCACCGACCCGAGCGGTACCCCCGTCGCCGCTCCCGCCCCGACGCGCATCGGCCCGGCGGCCGCCGACCGGCCGGGGGACGACGCGGCGGAGAGCGTCGCCGGGGATCGCGTCGCAGGGCATCGCGCCGCCGGGGATCGCGCCGCCGACATCACCTCGACCCTGTGGGCGGACTTCCTCGCGAGCCGCTCCCCGGCCGCCCGGGACCGTCTCGTGCTCCACTACCGCGCGCTCGTGCGAGGGGTCGCGGGCAGGATGGCGGGCGGCCTGCCCGCCCACGTCGACGCCGCCGACCTGGTGCAGGTCGGGATGTTCGGCCTGATCGACGCCGTGGAGCGCTTCGAGCCCGAGCGCGAGGTGCGCTTCGAGAGCTACGCGGCCCAGCGCATCCGCGGCGCGATGCTCGACGAGCTGCGGGCGCAGGACTGGGTGCCGCGCACCGCCCGGGCGCGGCGCCGCGAGGCCGAGCGGGTGCGCGAGCGGCTGGAGATGCGGCTCGCACGCACGGTCGAGGACCGGGAGATCGCCGAGGAGCTCGGCGTCGGGCTCCGGGAGCTGCGCGCGGTGCTCCAGCACCGCCAGCTGGTGAGCGTGGAGGCGCTCGAGGCCGGCGGCGAGGGCCACGGGCCCGTCGCCGAGCTGGTCCCGGACGAGTCCGCCCCGGGCCCGGCCGAGGTCGTGGAGCACGGCGAGACGGTGCGCGAGCTCGCCCTCGCCGTGGGCGCGCTGGGGGAGCGGGACCGGGAGGTCGTGCGCCTCTACTACCTCGAGAACCGCACGCTCGCCGAGATCGGCCGCCTGCTCGGGGTGACCGAGTCGCGGGTCTGCCAGCTGCACTCCCGTCTGGTCACGCGCCTGCGCACCTGCCTGACCGAACCCGCCTGACCGAACCCGCCCGACCGAACCGGCCCGACCGAACCCGCCCGAGCGGCAGCGCCCGCCCTATCCCGGCCACGGATCGGGGAGCGGGAGCAGCCGGACGTGCCGGGGGCGCAGCAGCACCAGCGGGTCCATGTACTCCGACGTGGAGCGCACCCCCCGCCGTACGCCCCAGTGCAGGCAGGCCTCGGCCGGACACCCGGCGTGCCCGGCCTCGAGCACGCCGATCGGGTCGCCGCGCGCCACCCGCACCCCGACCGCGACGGTGCCGGTGACCGGCTCGTAGGTCGTCCGCAGCCCGTCGGCGTGCTCCACCGAGACCACGCCGCGCCCCGCCACCGGACCCGCGAACACGACGACCCCGTCCCGGGCGGCGAGCACCGCCTGCCCGGCGGTCCCGACCAGGTCGGCGCCGCGGTGCCCGCGGCCGTACCGGAAGGGCGGCTGGTCGAACGGCCGCGCCACCGCCGGCACGGGCAGGAGCGGCCACCCGTACTCCACCCCGGGCGCGGGCTCCCTGCCCGGTACCGACGCGGCGAAGGCGACCCGTTCGACCCCGCCCCGTCCCGCCACCCCCACCCCCACGGCCGCTCCGGCCCCGGCCCCGGCCCCGAGCAGCAGCCCGACCGCCACGAGCCACGCCGCCGCCCGCCACCCCACCCCGCAACGGCCCCTGCTCCACGAGCGCGCCCTGCGCCGGCGCCCCGCGCACGAGCGCGCGCTCCGCCGGCGCGCCGCCCACGAGCGCACCCTGCACGGGCCCACCGCCCGGCCCACCGCCCCCGCCCGCCTCATGCCGCCACCCTGCCCCGCGAGCAGCGCGAACCCGCCGCCCCACGGACGATCGATCCACAGGGCCCGCACCTGGGGACAGGTCGGCCTGGCGCGGCCGTCCCGGATGAGGCCGATCGGCGGCCGGGCGTACACTCGACCACGCACCTCGACCGCTCGAGGTGACTTCGCGCGCTCGCGTGCCCTGCGGAAGCGGGGTCGGCGACCGGGCGGTCCCGCATCCTCGCCGACCGGCCGGGTGCGGGTCCGGGAGCCGGCGCGGCGCCAGGGCGAGTCCCCTCCACCGGGGATTCGCGACAACCGCCACGCGCGGACCGACCGGCGGTGATCGGTGATCACCCCAGCCGCCCGCGCCCGACCGAGAGGTGAACACCGGCCATGGCCGTCGTCACCATGAAGCAGCTGCTCGACAGCGGCGTCCACTTCGGGCACCAGACCCGGCGCTGGAACCCGAAGATGAAGCGCTACATCCTGACCGAGCGCAACGGCATCTACATCATCGACCTGCAGCAGACGCTGTCGTACATCGACCGCGCCTACGAGTTCGTCCGCGAGACCGTGGCCCACGGCGGCACGATCATGTTCGTCGGCACGAAGAAGCAGGCCCAGGAGGCCATCGCCGAGGAGGCGGGCCGGGTCAACATGCCGTACGTGAACCAGCGCTGGCTGGGCGGCATGCTCACCAACTTCCAGACCGTGCACAAGCGCCTCCAGCGGCTCAAGGAGCTGGAGTCGATGGAGCAGACGGGTGGCTTCGAGGGTCGCACCAAGAAGGAGATCCTCATGCTCACCCGCGAGAAGGACAAGCTCGAGAAGACCCTCGGCGGCATCCGCGACATGTCGAAGGTGCCGAGCGCGGTGTGGGTGGTCGACACCAAGAAGGAGCACATCGCCGTCGGCGAGGCCCGCAAGCTGGGCATCCCGGTCGTGTCGATCCTCGACACCAACTGCGACCCGGACGAGGTCGACTACCCGATCCCGGGCAACGACGACGCGATCCGCTCCGCGGCGCTGCTCACCCGGGTGATCGCCAAGGCGGCGGCCGACGGCCTGATGGCCCGCTCGGCGCGCGCCCGCGGCGAGGGCGAGAAGGCCGAGGGCGCCGAGGAGCCGCTGGCCGAGTGGGAGCAGGAGCTCCTGACCGGCGGCGGGTCGGACGGCGCGAGCCTGGGCGGCGAGCCGGCCGCGGCGAACGCGGGCTCGGCCCCGGCCAGCACCAGCAACGGCACCCAGCAGACCGCCGGCTGAGCACCACCCNGCCGGGGCGCACACCGCCCCGGCCGCCGGTCGGACCCGATCCACCCGCAGCGCGAAGGACGAGAAGACACCGAGATGGCGAACTACACCGCCGCGGACGTCAAGCGGCTCCGTGAGCTCACCGGCTCCGGGATGATGGACTGCAAGAAGGCGCTCGAGGAGGCCGAGGGCGACTTCGACAAGGCCGTCGAGCTCCTCCGCATCAAGGGCGCGAAGGACGTCGGCAAGCGCGCCGAGCGCTCCACCTCCAACGGCCTGGTCGTCGCCGAGGGCGGCACCATGGTCGAGCTGAACTGCGAGACCGACTTCGTCGCCAAGAGCGACGACTTCGTCGACCTCGCCACCAAGATCCTCGCCGTCGCCGTCGAGCAGAAGCCGGCGGACGTCGAGGCGCTGGCCAAGGCCCCGCTCGAGGGCGGCACCGTGGCGGATGCGATCCAGGCGCTGTCCGCCCGCATCGGCGAGAAGCTCGAGCTCAAGCGGTACATCCACGTCGACGGTCCGGTCGCGGTGTACCTGCACCGCCGCGCCAGCGACCTGCCGCCGGCCATCGGTGCGCTCGTTGCCTACGAGGGCGAGGACGCCGAGGCCGCACGCAACGTCGCGATGCACATCGCCGCCGCCCGCCCGCAGTTCACCACGCGTGACCAGGTCCCCGCCGAGGTCGTGGAGAACGAGAAGCGGATCGCCGAGGCGACCGCCCGCGAGGAGGGCAAGCCGGAGAAGATCCTCGACCGGATCGTCGAGGGCCGGCTGACCGGCTTCTACAAGGACGTCGTGCTCCTCGAGCAGGCCTCCGTGCTGGACTCGAAGAAGACCGTGAAGGCGCTGCTGGACGAGGCGGGCGTGACCGTCAAGGACTTCGTCCGCTTCGAGGTCGGCCAGGCCTGATCGCATGAGCGACCACGGGATCGACGCCGGACCCACCCGCCACGGGTACCGCCGCGTGCTGCTCAAGCTCGGCGGCGAGATGTTCGGCGGCGGTGGGCTCGGCGTCGATCCCAAGGTCGTGGAGACCGTCTCCCGGCAGATCGCGGAGGTCGTCGCGAGCGGCGCCCAGATCGCGGTCGTGATCGGGGGCGGCAACTTCTTCCGCGGCAGCGAGCTGCAGCAGCGCGGGATGGACCGCGCCCGCGCCGACTACATGGGCATGCTCGCCACCGTGATGAACTGCCTCGCGCTGCAGGACTTCCTCGAGCGCGAGCACCACCTCGACACCCGCGTGCAGACCGCGATCACGATGGGGCAGGTCGCCGAGGCGTACATCCCCCGGCGGGCCATCCGGCACCTCGAGAAGGGCCGGGTCGTGATCTTCGGGGCGGGCGTCGGGATGCCCTTCTTCTCCACCGACACGGCCGGCGCCCAGCGCGCGCTGGAGATCGGCTGCGAGGCGTTGCTGCTGGCCAAGGGGGTCGACGGGGTCTACACCGCGGACCCGAAGATCGACCCGACGGCGGAGATGTTCCACGAGATCACCCACCGCGAGGTGCTCGAGCGGGGGCTCAAGGTCGCCGACGCCACCGCCTTCAGCCTGTGCATGGACAACCGGATGCCGATCATCGTGTTCAACCTGCTGACCGAGGGCAACATCGCGCGGGCGGTCGCGGGTGAGAGGATCGGCACGCTGGTGAGCACACCCGAGACCTGAGAACGACACGCCAGAACGCACCGGGAGCAGCCGTGATCGACGAAACCCTCTTCGACGCCGAGGAGAAGATGGAGAAGGCAGTCGAGGTGGCCAAGGACGACCTGGCCAGCGTGCGGACCGGCCGGGCGACCCCGGCGATGTTCTCGAAGGTCGTCGTGGACTACTACGGCGCCTACACCCCGCTCAACCAGCTCGCCTCGGTGACGATCCCCGAGGCGCGGATGGCTGTCATCAAGCCGTACGACGCCAGTCAGCTCAAGGCGATGGAGAAGGCCATCCGGGACTCGGATCTGGGCCTCAACCCGAGCAACGACGGCCAGATCATCCGCTGCATCATCCCGCAGCTCTCCGAGGAGCGGCGCCGCGAGATGGTGAAGGTCGCGCGCAGCAAGGGCGAGGACGCGCGCATCACCATCCGCAACCTCCGCCGCAAGGCCATGGACGAGCTGCACCGCATCGTCAAGGAGGGCGAGGCGGGCGAGGACGAGGTGACCCGCGCCGAGAAGGAGCTGCAGGGCGTCACCGACAAGTACGTCCACCAGGTCGACGAGCTGGTCAAGCACAAGGAATCCGAGCTTCTCGAGCTCTGAAGGACCGTGACCACCTCGCCCAGTGCCGGCCACGAGGCCGACCACGGCGCCGACCGGTCCGGTGACGGCCCGCCGCCGGACGCCGCCGGCCCGCCACCCGTGACCTCCGACCTCCCCGGGTCGGGTCTGCCGGGCGCGCCCTCGCCCCCGCCGCGGTCGGCGCGGCTCGGCCGCAACCTCGCCGCGGCGATCGCGGTCGGGGTGTCGCTCGGGGCCGTGATCCTCGCGTCGCTGCTGGTGCAGCGGCAGGCGTTCGTCATCGTGCTCGCCGCCGCCACGGCCGTCGGCACCTGGGAGCTCGCGGGCGCCTTCCGCCGCAGCCGGGAGAAGATCAAGGTCCCGCTGCCGGTCCTGCTCCTCGGCGGGCAGGCGATGGTGTGGCTGGCCTGGCCGTTCGGCCTGCGCGGGTCCGCGGTGGCCTTCGCCGTCACCGTCCTCGTGTCCCTCCTGTGGCGCATGGGTTCCGGGAGCGGCGGCAAGGGCAGCGGGCCCAACCCCGCCGACGGGTTCCTGCGGGACGTCGGGGCGGGCATCTTCTCCGCCGCCTACGTCCCGTTCTTCGTCTCCTTCGCCACGCTCCTCGTGCTCCCGGAGGACGGGGTCGGCAGGGTGCTGTCGTTCATGATCTGCGTCGTCGCGTCGGACGTCGGCGGCTACGCGGCCGGGGTCGTCGCCGGCAGGCACCCGATGGCCCCGCGGATCAGCCCGAAGAAGTCCTGGGAGGGCTTCGGCGGCTCGTTGCTGGCGGGCATGGTCGCCGGCGCGCTGTCCGTCCTCCTGCTGCTCGACGGCGCCTGGTGGCTCGGCGCGGTCCTCGGTGCGGTCCTGGTCGTCACGGCCACGCTGGGCGACCTCACCGAGTCGATGATCAAGCGCGACCTCGGCATCAAGGACATGGGAACCCTGCTGCCCGGCCACGGGGGCCTGATGGACCGGCTGGACTCGATGCTCCCGGCCGCCTTCGTCTCGTGGGCGCTGCTGAGCGTCTTCGTCCCCGTCACGTGAGGTGTCCGCCCCGGATGACCGCATGAGGTACAAGGGCTTCGGCGGGCAGCTCAAGAGCGGCCCCGCGATCCCCAGCCCCAACATCTGGCACTGGCCCGAGGTGTACGAGCGCGAGAACCGCGCACAGGACGCCGACGGCGTGCTCTGGGCGGCCCTGCGCGCCGCCGCGCCGTGGGCGGGGCTCGACGTCGTCGACGTCGGCTGCGGGGACGGCTACCACCTGCCGCGGTTCGCGGAGGAGGCCCGGTCGGTGGTCGGCGTCGAGCCGCACCCGCCCCTGGTGGAGCGGGCCCGGCGGCGCGGGTACGAGGTGCTGCGCGGGGGAGCGGAGGCGCTCCCGCTGCCCGACGCCTGCGCGGACGTCGTGCACGCCCGGACCGCCTACTTCTTCGGCGAGGGCTGCGAGCCGGGCCTGGCCGAGGCGGACCGCGTGCTGCGGCCCGGCGGTGTGCTCGCGATCGTGGACCTCGACTTCACGGTGCCGCCCTACGGCGACTGGCTGCGGGCGGACCTGCCGCGCTACGACCCCGGCGCCGTCGAGCGGTTCTTCGCCCGGCAGGGCTTCACCCAGCAGCGCGTCACGTCGACCTGGCGCTTCCCGGACCGGGAGACGCTCGAGGCCGTGCTGCGGATCGAGTTCGCCCCCGCGACCGCGGCCCGCGCGATCGCGGAGACGACCGGGCTCGACATCCCGGTGGGCTACCGGCTGCACACCCGCCGCAGGCCCGCCGGGCTGATCACGCCCAGCCGCTAGGCGAGCGTGATCTGGCCGCCGGACACCGTGACGTTCTGCGGTGTCAGGCCCCGCGTGGCCGGGCCCTTCTGCAGTTGGCCGTCGAGGCCGAAGGTGCTGCCGTGACACGGGCAGACCAGCGAGGCGCCCTGCACCCCGGTCACGGTGCAGCCCTGGTGCGGGCAGATCGCGGAGAAGCCGCGGTAGGTGCCCGCGGTCGGCTGGGTGACGATCACCTTCTGGTTCGCGAACACGGCGGCGCCGCCGACCGGCACGCTGGAGGCCGGGCCGAGCG
>NZ_JBHSQK010000102.1:71924-78716 GCF_042658055.1 Pseudonocardia lutea | reverse complement strand
AGCGCGGCGACCGCCCGGACGTCGCGGGCTACGTCGCGGGGGTGCTCGGCCCGGTCGCCGAGCACGACGCCCGGCGCGGCACCGAGCTGCTGCGCACGCTCGAGTCCTACTACGCGGCCGGCGCCAGCCCGAGCCGCGCGGCGGCCGCGCTGCACGTGCACGTCAACACGGTGGCGCAGCGGCTCGAGCGGATCGGGACGCTGCTGGGGGAGGGCTGGCAGGAACCCGACCGGGCGCTGGAGATCCAGCTGGCGCTGCGGCTGCACCGGCTCGGCGCGTCCGGCCGGACCGGCTGACCCCCTCACGTCGGGTTCAGTTCACCTGGACCCGTGGCACGCGCTTGCGCAGCTCGCCGTCGGCCTTCTCCTCGAACCCGTGGGCCTTCAGCCAGCCGGAGATCTCCTCGCGGTCCGGGTGCGTCATCGGCACCACGTTGTAGACGTAGTTGAGGTGCCGCTGCGCCGCCTCGCGCTCGAGCCGGTCGAGGACCACCGCGCCCAGGCCCTCGCCGCGCCGGTCGGGGTGCACCACGATCAGGATCTCGGCGTCGCCCCAGGAGTCGTCGAGCCGGCCGTAGCCGATCACGCCGCGGGAGTCCTCGGCCCGCCACCACTCGTCGGCGAGCGGGTCGCCGTCCGCGGGGGAACCGAGGCCGAACAGCGTCGGCGGGAGGTCGCCGAACGCCGCGGCCTTCGCCGCGTCCCAGCGGGCGGGCGCCTCCTTGGTCCAGCCGCCCCCGTCGCGGGTCGCCTCGCCGTCCACGCTCGTCCTCCTCGGTGGTCACGCCACGGGCCGACGGGGGGTCACGGTACCGCCGCGCGTGCCGATCCGCCCTCCTCGCCGGACCGGCGGGCCAGGGCGTGGACCAGGTCCGTCGCCGTGACGAGGCCGACCGGCCGGCCGCCCTCCACCACGAGCAGGGCGTCCGTGCCCCGGTCGTCCATGCGTGCGGCGACCTCGTGCAGCGGGGTGTCGGGCGGGACCGCGACCGCGGGCCGCAGCACGTCGGCGACCAGCAGCGTCGCCATCCCGTAGGGGCCGCGGCGGGCCGCGAGACCGCGCAGCAGGTCGACCTCGGCCACCATGCCGACGCAGCGGCCCTCCCGGACCACCGGCAGGTGCCGCACGGTCCCCGCCACCATCAACCGCAGCGCGGTCGGCAGGGGGGTCGCGGGATCGACGCCGACGAGCCGGCGCGACATCACCGCACGGACCGGCGGGTCGTCGTCGAGGGTCTCCGGCGGGGCCGGGCGCTCGTGCCGCTGCTGGGTCATGCTCGCTCCTCGGGGCCGGGCCTGGGCCCGAGCGTCCCGCACCGCGGCCCGCGGGGGCAGGGGCCGACGGCCCGGCCCGGACCCCACGAGGGCGGCGGGGCTCCCGACCGGCGGGGACCTTCGCCTCTCGCGACGGCCCGTTGCAGGTGCGAAGACTCGGCGCCATGTCCGCACACCCGGTGCTCACCCCGGACGCGGCGCAGGCGGCGCAGACGGCGCTGCGGATCGCCCCGCTCGTCGACGCGGCCCGGGCGGCCTCGGCGCCGGAGGGGTCGGCGCCCTGGTTCGTCACGGCGGTGGACGACGGCGTCGCCGTCCGGTCGGTGGTCCGGCGCTGGTCGCTCGCCGAGGAGCCGCCGGCCCGGGTCACGCGGGTCGCCGCGGGGGCGGGCCTGCGCGCCATCCGGCTCGCGGTGGCCGCCCAGGGCCGCCGCCCGCAGGTCACGCACCCGGTGGAGGAGGGACTGCTCGCCGTGGTGCGGCCCGGCGTGGCGTGTGTGCCGCGTCCCGTGGAGCGGGCCCTCTACGCGGCCCTCCGGGACCGGGGCAGGCCGCACCCCCCGGCCGGACCGCGCGGCGCCGCCGCCCGGTCCGTGCTGCGGCGGGCCGCGGAGACCGAGAGCGCCTGGCTGCGCGGGATCGACCACCCGGTCGTGCCGGGCGACGAGCTCGGCCCCGCCTGGCCCGGCCCGACGAACGGGGAGGGGCCGGTGGTCCCGGAGGCCGGGGAGCCCGAGTTCGTGCTGGTCGGCGCGGCGGGCCGGGTCCCGCACGCGGACCTGCGGACGGGGCAGGCCGTCGAGGCGCTGCGGCTGACCGCCGCCCTGCTCGGGCTGCACACCGCGGTCGTCGCGGCGCCCGCGGACGCGGCGGCGCTGCGGGCGCGGCTGCCGGACCGGCTCCGGGACGTCGTCGACGGCGCCCGGGGCAGCACCGTGGCGGTGCTCGAGTTCTGGTGGAACGGGACGGGCTGACCGACGCCGGGGTCAGGCCGGCGGGTCCGCCGACAGCAGGAGGTCGGCCAGCGGCCGGCGGGGCGTCGCCGGGACCGGCCAGCCCTGCCCGATCCGCAGCACGACCTGGGGCGGCCGGACGCCGCTGATCAGCCGCCGCATGCTCTCCCGCAGGTCGGGGACCTCCACGAGCTGGGAGAGGAAGGACACCGCCAGGCCGTGCGTGGTGGCGGTGAGCAGCACGCGTTCCATGGCCTGGCCGGCCCGGATCTCCTCCCGCGGGCCGTCGGCGTACGCGCTGAGCACCGCGATCAACGGCTCGGCCTCGACGCCGTCGGCGGTGGGCCCGGTGCCGCCGCTGTAGTCGCGCAGCACCCACGTCGCGTTGGGCCGCGGCAACGGTCCGCCGGCCGCGGCCGGGACGCCGTCGACCCGGTCCTCGTCCTGCCCCGTCCAGCGCTCCAGCTCGGCGACGAACTCCGGGTCGGCCATCTGCCGTTCGTGGGCCTGCCGGGCGAGCGCACCCAGCTCGACCCGCTGGACCGGATCGGCGACGAGGTCCAGCCAGGCGCCCTCGTCCAGCGCCGCCCGGCGCAGCGCGTGCCGCGCGGGTGTGGGCACCTCGGCGTCGGTGAAGGGCCGGCGGTTGGTGCGGCGCCGCGGCACGGCCTCGAGCAGCCGGCGCTGCTCGGGCGTCGGGGGCCGCGCGCCGCCGCGGCGGATCGTCGCGACGTGGTCGGGGCACGCGGGGTCCGGCAGCAGCGTGACGAGCGGGCGCACCCCGTGCCCGGTCAGGGCCAGCCGGAGGTTGTACAGCGCCGCGCCGCACGCGATCCGCAGCTCGCGCCCGCTCGGGTCCGCGACCGTGAGCTGCCGCGAGCGGTCCGCGTGCAGCTCGATCCCGTCCGCGGTGAGCCGGAAGCGCCAGGGTTGCGTGTTGTGCAGCGAGGGCGCCCGGGAAGCCGCCTCGACGGCGTCCCGCAGCTGCCGCCCGGTCAGCCCGAGCGAACCCGTCTCGATCATCACCGCTCGCCGTCCGAGGTCCCGCGGGTCCGCGACCGGACCCGCGGTCAGCCTGCGAGCGGCGCGACCGCGGCACTACCGTCGAAGGTCCCGTGCGGGTGGGGTGTTCGACCCGTCGCGGTGGGTCGCGCCGGGCTTGTCGCGATCGCGCGGCGGGTGACACCGTGTCCCGCGGACGAGCGACGGGAGGGCTGATGACGCGGCCGGGTCAGGGACCGGACCAGGGCCCCGCGGTCTCCGGGGTGCTGTCCGGGCTGCGCCTCGACGAGCTGCTCGGCGAGGTGCAGGAGCGGCTGGGCCAGATCGTCGCCTCCCGCGACCGGATGCAGAGCCTGCTCGACGCCGTGCTGGCGGTGGCCGCCGGGCTCGAGCTCGAGGCGACGCTGCGCCGGATCGTGCAGTCCGCCGTGGACCTCGTCGACGCCCGCTACGGCGCGCTCGGCGTGCTGGCCCCCGACGGGTCCATCGCGCGGTTCATCGACGTCGGCCTGGATCCCGGGGTGCGCGAGACGCTCGGTCCGCCCCCGACCGGGAAGGGCCTGCTCGGCCAGCTGATCCTGGACCCGCAGCCGCTGCGGCTGGCCGACCTGACCCAGCATCCGGTGTCCGTCGGTTTCCCCGCCGACCACCCGCCGATGCACAGCTTCCTCGGGGTCCCCGTCCGGGTGCGGGACTCGATCTACGGCAACCTCTACCTCACGGAGAAGCTCGGCGGCGGCGAGTTCACCGCCGACGACGAGGTGATGCTGCACGCGCTCGCGGCGGCCGCCGGGATCGCGGTGCAGAACGCCGACCTGTTCGAACAGGGCCGGCAGCGGCAGCACTGGCTGGAGGCGCTCGGCGAGGTGCGCGGGGAGGTGCTCGCCGGGGCGTCGGACGAGGAGGTGCTCCAGCTCGTCGCCGTCCGGACCCTCGAGCTGACGGCCTCGGCCGCGGCGGTCGTGCTCCTCGGCCCGGACGAGGACGGCTGCTACGAGCTCGGCGGCAGCGCCGGGGAGCCGTTGGGGCTCCCGGAGGGGCCGATCCGGGCCGGCGCGGACCTCGACGAGGTGGCCGAGAGCCGCAACCCGCTGCTGGCGGACTCGCCGGCGGCCTTCCTCGACCACGACGCGGACTCCGTCCCGGCCGGTCTCGGGCCGTCGGTCGCGGTGCCGATGCGCTCGGGGGAGCGGGTGATCGGGGTCCTGGTGGCGCTGCGGCGGACCGGCGGCGAGCCCTACCGGCCGAACGAGGTGCCGCTGGTGACCTCGTTCGCGGAACAGGCGGCGCTGGCGTTGGAGATCGCGGAGAAGTCGCGGGCGCAGCGGCAGCTCGACGTGCTGGCCGACCGCGACCGCATCGCCCGGGACCTGCACGACCACGTCATCCAGCGGCTGTTCGCCACGGGGCTGAAGCTGCAGAGCACGCTGCGCCGCGCGGTGCGCCCGGACGTCCAGGAGCGGATCCTCCAGGCCGTCGACGAGCTGGACGAGACCGTCCGGGAGATCCGCACCTCGATCTTCGACCTGCACGGCGCCGACGACGCCGGGGTCAACGTCCGGCGGCGGCTGCTCGACACGGTCGACGAGGTCGTCGCCGGCTCGGCGTTGACGCCCTCGATCCGCACCTCCGGTCCCGTCGACACGCTCGTGCCGGACGATCTCGTGCCGCACCTGCTCGCGGCGGTGCGGGAGGGCGTCAGCAACGCCGTGCGGCACTCCGGCGGCCGCACCGTCGCGGTCACCGTGGAGGCGGGGTCCGACCTCGCGCTGCAGGTGGTCGACGACGGCACGGGCCTGCCGGACGGCGTCGCCCGCAGCGGGCTGCGCGACCTCGCCGACCGGGCGGAGGAGCTCGGCGGCACGCTGGAGGTGCGCCGGCGGCCGGGCGGCGGCACCCGCTTGGCGTGGCGGGTGCCGATCGACCGCGGCTGAGCCCCTTCGGGCCCCCCTGGGTGAGCGACCTCAGCGGGCCCGGCGACGCCGCTCGGTCGCGTACACCGCGGCCTCGGTGCGTCGGGAGAAGCCGAGCTTGTGCAGCAGCGAGGAGACGTAGTTCTTGACCGTCTTCTCGGCGAGGTAGAGCTCGGCGCCGATCTGGCGGTTGGTGAGCCCGTCGGCGATGAGGTCGAGGATCCGCCGCTCCTGCGGGGAGAGACCCTCGTAGCGCGGGTCGTCGGGCTCGGAGCCGTGCCGGAGCCGTTCGAGGACCAGCGCGGTGGCCTTGGGGTCGAGCAGTGAGCCGCCCGCCGCGACGGTGCGCACGGCCCCGATGAGGTCGGTGCCGGCGACCTGCTTGAGCAGGTACCCCGCGGCGCCGGCCATGATCGCCCCGAACAGCGCCTCGTCGTCGGAGTACGAGGTGAGCATCAGGCAGGCCGGCGGCGGGTTGAGCGTCGACCGGACGTCGCGGCAGACGGTGATGCCCTCGCCGTCGGGCAGGCGGACGTCGAGGATGGCCACGTCGGGCCGGGTGGCCGGGATGCGGGCCAGGGCCTGCGCCGCCGTTCCCGCCTCGCCGACGACCTCGATGTCGTCCTCGGTCTCGAGCAGCTGGGCGATCCCCCGACGGACGATCTCGTGGTCGTCCAGCAGGAACACCGAGATGGTCACAGGGCCTCCTCGTCCTCGACCGGTCCGACGCTAACGGCCCGCGCAACCCCGCGCCGGGCCCGGAAGGTCCGGGCCGCCAGGGCCGAACGTCCCCCCACCACCGAGCGGGTCCCTCTGCCCCGCGGGTCTCGCCTGTTCGGGCGTACGGATCGACGCCGTCGGAGCAACTCCGTGGATCACCGCCACGGGCTGTAACAGCCGGGACGGGGGTGGCGCTGAGGGCGTGGCGGGCCGGACGGAGACGCCCCCCGACGTCCGGCCCGTCATCGAACGACCTGGAGGTGGAGTGCCCGCCCTCGCCGGCCCGACCGCGGCGCCCGTGGCCGCGGCCCGTGACCAGACCCTGCTCGAGGACGCGCTCGTCGCGGCCCGGGCGGGCCAGGAGTGGGGCTTCGTCGTCCTCTACCGCGACCTGCAACCACGCCTGCTGCGGTACGCCACCGCACTGGTCGGCGGTGACGCCGAGGACGTCACGGCCGAGACGTGGCTGCACGTCGCCAAGGACCTGCGGCGGTTCGCCGGCGACCTCGACGGCTTCCGCGGCTGGGCCACCACGATCTGCCGCAACCGGGCGATGGACTCGGCGCGGGCCCGCACCCGCCGCCCGGCCGACCCCGCGGAGCCGGCGGACCTGGTGGCGCTGGCCGATCTCCGGCACACCGACGGCGCGGTCCTCGACGGGCTCGCCACTCGGTGGGCGATCGACCAGATCCTTACGTTGCCGCGCACCGAGGCCGAGGCGGTGCTGCTGCGCGCGGTGATCGGGCTCGACGCGCCCACGGCCGCCCGGGTGCTCGGCAAGCGGCCCGGCGCCGTCCGGGTCGCGGCGCACCGCGGCCTGCGGCGGCTCGCCGAGCGGGTCCGGGCGGGACCCGACGGCGTGGGCGCCGGGCACGGGTCCGGGCACCGCGGGCACGGGTCCGGTGAGCGGAGAGGGGCCGCCGATGTGTG